>JAODGP010000012.1:0-3241 GCA_025464345.1 Methanosarcinales archaeon
AGACAAATCTAACATTTGTTGATCTAAATGGGACCTTAATACCTGAGGGGTATTTAATAAATTTGAACGATAGTAGAATATTTTTTCATTTTAATAAATCATTTAACTCCAAAGAAGAGAAACCCCCAAAAGGGTTGTATAAAGTCACAAATACATTGTTTGAAGAAAAAACAAAAATAAGTTTCGATTTGCCAAAATTAAACGTTGAAACTAAAGTAAGTGGTGGAAACTTTTCAGATGAACCAAAAACAATTACACAGGGCAGTTATATATTCTTTAGGGCTGATACAAATCTACATCATATTAAAGGTCCTCTTCCAAACTATATTACCTATAAATTAATAGACCCTAATGGTTTACAACGCCATAGAATCAATGGTACATATCTTATCGGCGATGTTAGTGGGGATGGTGTAGATTATCTAATGATAGACACTGCTGATCTTGATGAATTTGGTACATACACGCTCAGCATAGAGACTGACCCTGCTACAAATAATGGTCTTGACAAAGAAGGCTCTTCCATCTCGTTTACACTCACAAGATTAGTGGAAGGGGGAGCTATTACACATGTTAGTATAGATGCAAAGCCGAAAGAGCAAACCGTTAATGAAAAAGTGATAATCACTGTTTCCACATTTCCATATACGTATGTTGAGCTTAACGTAACGGCTGGTAATTCTTCAAACGTGTGGTTCAAGGATGATAGAGGTGACGTGGTGTGGGGTGGACATAGTGCAGCTGGATGGACAGACGAGGACGGTAATTTCAAAGCCGCAGTTTATTTTAACGAAACAGGCTTCTATGAGATTACTGCAACCGAATTCATTTTTGGGACATCAAACAGTGTAAAAGTGCAAATAGTAGGATTTAAAGCGGAAGTGAAGACCAATAAGCAAGCTTATCATATCGGTGAAAGCGTTTCAATCAGTGGTTCTACAAATGGCGGCACCGACGTAACGATAAAGTTTGACAATGAAGTACTTGTGACAGGTTTGCCAATTGAAGGAGATAAGTTTAGTTATACGTGGGAGACGACCGAGGAAGAAACACCGGGCATACATAAGATATCTATCTGGGTCTCACCACAATCCAACTCTACAACAGACCCCCCTGATGCCTCTGTAACCATAGTACTCCTGCGTGGCGGGTTAGTTGCAGAGCCGAGCACGGACTTCGTCGCACTTGGTGACGACTTCACAATAGAAGGCACCGTTCCAGGTAGAGACCGTGTGGACATCATCACAATTGCACCAAAAAGTGGTGGAAAAGGACTTGCCTATGAGACTGGCGGTGTGTTAGGTGCACGGGGACTTTCATACTATTGTTATTTTAAAGACCCTGATAAGGACGACTTTACAACAGACAGGATCAAAGTTAGCAAGGATGTGGATACCGGTACATATTTGATAGCAGTGCTCAATTATGGACGTGACAGAGTATGGGGAACAAGTGGTAGCGACAACCTGTTAGAAGTTATAAGCGATAAATACGGCACGGAGCTCAGCAGAAAGACGACCGACCAGATTCTGGCGATACTAAAAGACAGGACGATAAATGCCGCGGGCAGTGATGACCTCCTGAGCATCGCCACAATAAAGGTGGAAGAGGGTTTCGTCGAGCTTGATCCCGTAGAAGATGTACCGCTCGGCTCTGATCTTGAAATCAAAGGAATTACAAACCGAAAAACCGGCACGCACATAATCATCACTGTGGAGGGGCTGGAAAAGAACGCAACGAGATTAAAACCCAAATTCGCAACCGTTGAACCAGATGACAAAAATTTCTATAATAAATTCAGCGTTTCCTTTGATACCACGACAGCGAAGATAGGGAAGTATGAGGTGACCGCAGATGACGGCGATGGACACGTTGCCACCACCACGGTAAATATCCTGCCCGCGGAAGAGCCTTCGGTAAATCTCAGCACTACACCCGCTCCCGCTACTACCATGTCTCCGAACGAAAGCACAAATACCACGCCTGCGCTCACAAAGCCGACGGCTACACCCACGCCAGCAGCAACCACAGCAGAGATACAGACAGCGCCAGCGAAACAGCCGGATTTCGTGCTCATACCCTCTATTGCCGGACTGCTTGTGGCAATGTGGTTAATACGTCAGCAAGCGAAACGAAAAAGATAAGAAAATTTATTACCTGAACGAGAGTATAACCTCAAGCAGCTTCTCCATCTTACCCGTCTTCTGAACGATAAAAGCTGACTTCATCAGGTAACTGCTCACACCCTCTTCGTATGCATTGAGTATATCCTCAGGTCTATCCGAAGCGGTAAGAACTATCACCGGAATATCCTTGAGCCTGTCTTCGCTCTTTATCTGTTTCAGCACCTCTATACCGTCAATCTTCGGCAGCCGAAGGTCCAGCACAATTACGTCCGGCTTCGGATAATCCTCCTCTGATTCATAATCCCCACGATGATAAAGGAAATCAAGTGCCTCTTCTCCGTCCTCACACACCCATAGCCTGGTTTTTAAATTGCTCTTCTTCAAAGCGTTCTTTATAATGAGTGCATGCTCCTTCAAATCTTCCACAAGCAATATCTTTAGCTCTTTCTCCTCCCTTCCTCTCTCTCTTTCTCCCATTTTTATCTCCTTTTTAACGCACCTCTTATAGACTGCTGTATCTCTTCCGCAGTTAATGGCTTTTTTATATACCCCAGTGCACCCGCTCTTATCGCTGCGACTATTACATCCGGAGAATTTATGGATTCACTGATCAACATAATAACAACAACAGATGGATCATCGTTTACCACCGTGCGCGTTACTTCTATGCCATCCTTCCCGTCTAACGCAACGTCCACAAGCATGACATCTGGCTTCAGTTCCCTGCATTTTTTTATGGCTTCTTCACCGTCTTTCGCCTCCCCTACAACCTCAAAATCCGTTCTCTCCAGTGCCGTGGCAAGCATGATACGCATGAATGTAGATCCATCCGCTATTAATACCCTCGTCTTTTTCATGATCCTATCTCCTCTTCTGTGTATGTAAATCCATATTAAGCATTTCTTCTCTTTCAGCATTTTTCCTCTCTCTTCTATAAATATTTTTGGATTACTGTTAATTTTTTCTCCCTCCATTTGTAAATTTTTTTATTTCCAAAAGCACTTTTCAGCCCATAAACTGAAATAAAGTTATAAGGACTGCGAGAAAGGTAAACCCTGCACCTAAAAAGGCGAATATCCATGATATTCTCTGCTCCATCCTCTCAAATCGCCCAT
>JAODGP010000012.1:3504-26681 GCA_025464345.1 Methanosarcinales archaeon
CATCAACCTTCTCAAACCGTTCGTTCATCTCCTGTCTTAACCCTGCAAACCCCTCTCGCATCTCCCTCTGGATACCATCCACATGGCTCCTTAAATACCATAAATTGAAGATGTTACATACATCAGGGTCGGTGATCTTCCGCCTCTCCTCAAGCACATCCTGCATCGCCTCACGAAATTCCTTTTCCAGCACCTTGAATAGCAAATCTTCTGTGGCTTGCTCTGTATATTCCCTCCCCTCTCCTCTCACTGCTTCCATTCTTTTACTATTCCTGTTTTTATCTTATAAAAGCTTATCTGTAATTTGGCAGGGTAAAACAGAACGTGCTCCCTTTACCTGGTTTGCTCTCCACCCATATAACCCCTCCAAGCTCTTCCACTATCTTCTTGCAGATTGTCAATCCCGCTCCCGTGCCATCATATTCGTGTGTGTGCAATCTCTCAAATAAATTGAAGATTCTATCCAGGTATCTCTCTTCGATGCCTATACCGTTATCTCTCACTCTGAACAGGTAATTTTTTCCTGAATTTTCATAACTAATCTCCACTTTTGGCTTAGCCGACTTGTTGAACTTCAACCCGTTGTCAATGAGATTCATAAACAGTTCCTTCATCCAGACACGCTGCGTGGTAACCGTGGGTAACTCTCCTACCACTACTTCCCCTTTTCGTTCTGCGATTCGCGCACTCAAATCTGTTTTTACCTCCTCCAGCAGCTCATTCAGGTCCACCATCTCCAACTCCGTGTATTTTCGCCCCACACGACTCAACTTAAGAAGGTCTTCAATTTGCATACTCATTCGTTCCACTGCTTCTCTTATCTTATTTAAGTATCCACGCCCGGTTTCGTCGAGTGAATCGGCGTAATCTTCCATGAGGAGCGTGCTAAATGCTTGAATAGTACGTAAAGGCGCTTTCAAGTCATGCGATACCGTGGATGTGAATTCTTTCAGGTCGCGATTTACCTGTTCTAATTCCTTCACATACCGCTCCAGCTCCTTCTCTATCTTCCGCCGCTCCGTAATGTGTCCCCATTCACGTAATACACGCTCAGCAGTCCACGGGAGCTCCTGTAAGCTCTCGGCACTCTTCACCACGTAATCCATAGCACCTGATTTGAGTGAGCGAACTGCCAGTTGCTCTGAGCCATGCGAAGTCAGAATGATAAGAGGGAATCCCACCTCCTCCGGGCTTTTCGCTCCATTGGCAATGTCCAGCCCCGTGCCATCTGGCAGGAGATAGTCAGCAATGACGAGAAAAATCTGCTTGCTTTTGTTCTCCCCCAGCCATTTTAATGCCTCTCTTACGGTTACAACACGATGAATCTCCCAATTAGAGCCCGTATCTTCAAACGCTCTCCGGATAAGTTCAACATGTGATTCTTCATCCTCGATCAATAAAATAGTTCCAAATACCCCTTCCATCTTAAAACATAATATAGTTGAGGGGTTATATAAACTTTTCTATATTATGTCAGTATTGCTCAAATCGGGCAATCTTCTCTCCATGGATGCCTGTTCCAGATAAGCCAGTAAAAACCCAATTCCTGTATCATCTCCGTGAATTCGCCGAAGTCTATGGGCTTCACAAGATAACTGTTGACATAATTACTGTACGCCCTGACCATATCACCTTCGCTCTCCGAGGTGGTGAGCACCACCACCGGTATATGCTTCAGATCGTCAGATTTTTTTATCTCCTGTAGCACTTCGTGACCATCGAGTTTTGGCAGTCGCAGGTCGAGAAGAATCAAATCAGGTCGTGGACTCTTTTCCTTTTCCGCATATTTACCACGGCGGAACAGATAGTCCAGAGCCTCCTCGCCATCCTTAACCCAATGAATATCATTCGCAACCTTCGCATCTTCAAGGGCGCGCATTGTAAGCATTGCATGTGCCTCATCATCTTCCACAAGTAAGATCACCGCCGGTTTGCCTCTCATTTCCGAACACTCCTATCCTCTTTTTCCTATAAATATTTTCGGATTACTGCTAATTCTCTTCTCCCTTATATACAAAATTTTTTATACATGAGGATAGACGACCTAAATGTGAGGCTCAGCGATCTATCTCAGATTTTGATCGCTCCTGCGATGGCATCGCCCACCTCGCTCGTCTTAGAGCTGCCACCGAGGTCGTATGTCCTCACTTTACCCGCTCGCAGTACGGATTCTATCGCACGTAAAACCGTATCAGCTGCGGGCTTCTCGCCTATACTGGAGAGCATCATCGCACCCGCCCATATCGCTGCTATCGGATTTGAGACACCCTTACCTTTATATTTCGGTGCGGATCCGTGAATGGGCTCGAACATGGATACCCCTTCGGGATTTATATTAGCACCCGGAGCGAGCCCCAAGCCGCCCTGTATCATCGCACCGAGGTCTGTTATTATATCACCAAACATATTTGGTGCGACGATTACCCGATACCACTCGGGATTCTTGACCATCCACATGCACATGGCATCCACGAAGTTGAATTCGGTCTCTATATCTGGATAGTCCTTCGCCACCTCTGTGAATATCTCACGCCAGAAGCCATAGCCGTAAGTCAGTACATTCGCCTTATCCACACTCGTTACTCGCTTCTTACCGGTCTCCCGCGCGAGCTCAAATGCGAACCGCATCACTCGCTCGCAGCCCGCACGGGTTAATACCCCTATCTGATATGCGAGTTCATCAGCGTCACCCTCGATGTCCAGATTGAACCTGATGCTGTAGAGCTTGCGTGCGAGTTCCAGTGTATCATGGCTCTTACCCCCTTTCACACTGCCACCGATACCGACGTAGAAATCCTCTGTGTTCTCACGTACAACCATGAAATCAATATCTCCAGGCTGCTTATCAGCAAGGGGTGTGTGCACACCCTCCAGGAGCTTCACCGGTCTGAGGTTCACATACTGGTCGAAGTAGAACCTGAGCGTGAGCAGAATGCCCTGTTCCAGTATGCCCGGCTTCACTCGCGGGTCACCGATGCTACCGAAGTATATCGCATCACATCGCTCTATATCCTTCAGCGTCTCCTCGCTCATCAACTCGCCCGTCCTGAGATAATGCTCACCACCATGTGGATACTCAATCCAGCGGAGTTCAAAATTATATAGCTCGGATACCGCGTCCAGTACCTTCATACCCTCCGCTACCACTTCCGGTCCTATTCCATCTCCACCAATCACGGCAATTTTATATTCCATCTTTCCCCGTCATCTTATGATAAGAAATCAGCCAGCGACCTCTGTCTGCTACTCCTGTCTTCTGGTTCTGACATTTTTACGTCCTCGGTCATGCCCGGCATCTCTACTGTTTCCACCGTAAACGAAGCTTGATGGATCTCCTCCGCTAATTTCGCATCACCGCCCGTCAGGAACGCTATTTGTGGTACATCCAGCCGTAATGACCTCGTTAGTCTGACCGCCTTGGCACGGTCTCTGAAGAATAATCGCATGAACGGGATCATATAATACTTCGCATAACTCTGCGAGACATTGCAATACTCGCTTATCTTACGTGCTATGTCGTCCATTACGGGCTCGGAGACGCCACGTTGCCATGGCGATTTGAACCTGAAATAGCGGTGACGAATAGCCGAGGAGACACCACATGCCATGATGCTGGAAGCATACCGCCAGAACTTGTAGTTATCGCTATTTCGTGTCCTGCCCAGGAATATATCCGCTCTACCGAGGTAACGGAGCGCGTGCAGTAACCCATGTGGATCCATCAGTGGCAGGTTCTCATACAGCCAGTTGATGATCTCCTCAGGCGTCTTATCGAGCGAATAAAGCGAGGTGATGGCATCCTGCAGGTCTGTCCCCGGCGTGTATATCTTCTTCAAAACATCGAATATGCTCAGCTCAACGTCACGTGCGCCTGTAACTATGTCCTCCTCGTATATACGCTCTGACGATATGGAGAGTGCTTGCAGGTCGTTTATCGCAGACCTCAAATCGCCATTCGCATTATATGCGAGGATACGCAGCACACGCTCATCTATCTCTATGCCCTCCTGGATACTGATTTCTCGCAGCACACGTAAGATCCGTTCTGGTCTCAGCCTCTGAAAACGAATTACCTTGCAGTTACGCTGTAATGCCCTGCTCAGCCTGTACAAATCATTTGCAATGAGTACAACCGGCTGCGCACTGCTCTTTACCACCTCTGTTATCGCTCTCGTTCCACCACGATCTTCCTTACCGTAGAGATTGTCCGCCTCATCCAGTATAATCAGCCTCGTCCTTCGACTGAATGTGCTACTGCTGGATGCGCGACCCACAATGCTCTTTATTATCGCCTCATTCCGCTGGTCTGAGGCATTCAGCTCTATAACCTCCCAATCCATCTCAGAAGCGAGGGCATAAGCCGCTGAAGTCTTACCACAGCCCGGGGGTCCGTGCAGGATGACCGCTTTCTTCGTCTTTGGGCTTGCAGCCGCCCATGCACGTAACTCCGCCACCGCTTTCTCGTTTCCTGTGACCTCAACCAGACTCTTTGGTCTGTACTTCTCCGTCCACTTATCGCTCCCCAGGGTCACTTCTTCTTCTCTATAACCTCTTTGAAAGCCTCGAAGAAGCTTTTTATACCGCCCCGTACCGCTTCTATTGCTCTATCTCCCGCTTCTTTAACAACATCCAGTGTGGCATCAGCCGCATATTCAATCATATCCGCAGCTTTTGCGCTCGTATCCTTTATACCCCCGAGTATACCACTCGTAGCCCCCGCGGTGATATCCCCAGCTTCCATCTTTAATGCACGTGCACCTTCTATCGCACCTCTTATGGCTCCTTTTGACACGGATTCCACGAGTTCCCGTGTCGTTTCCACACCCTTCAGCGCACGTTCAACCGCGTCCTTCGTGATACCTTCTATCTTCTCTTTCACATCTTCACCCAGTTCCGCCGCTTTTACCACTGCTTCACGAACTGCCCTCGCCACCTCTTCCTCTTTACCTTTTTCTCCCGGCATTTTATCATCAATGATAACTAATCATCCATTTAATAAAGTGTAGATGAGCGAGTGCGGCAGGAGAGCGAGGATCATTGCAGTGGCAGGCAAGGGCGGTACGGGTAAGACCGTCATAACATCGTTATTGCTGAGGTTCCTGGCAGAGGATGGAGAGCGAGTGCTTGCGATCGATGCCGACCCGGCAACTTCGTTACCCGGTACGCTTGGTATTAAGATTAAGCGAACGATAGGAGATGTGCGAGAGGAGATAGCCTCACCGAGCAGTGTCTTCTTCTCTGAGGACATGCCCACCGATATGCTGATCGAGTACAGGATAGACGAGATAACGGTGAAGACACCACGATTCTCGCTACTCGCAATGGGCAGGTCAGAGGGTCCGGGCTGCTACTGCCTCGTAAATGATATGCTCCGGCATTTCATTGACAGGCTCTCTTCTCGCTATTCCACCATCCTCATCGATTGCGAGGCGGGTCTGGAGCATCTGAGCCGTAGAACAACGCAGGACGTGGACACCATGCTTGTGGTCAGCGATGCAACGAAGAGGGGCATAGACACCGCAATTTCGATAGCCGACCTCGCTGCATGCCTGCATATCAATTTCGGGCAGATACTGCTCGTATTGAACAAGGTTACGGAAGAAGTGAGACCGATGCTTGATGATATGGTAAAAGCAAGTGATCTCACACTGATAGGGATGGTGCCCGAGGACGAGAACATACGGGCATTTGACCTTGAGGGCAAGCCGCTGCTGGAACTGCCTGAAGATTCAAAAGCGGTTGTTGCTGTACGTGCGATATACGATAAACTCATGGGCGGTAGCCATAGCAGTTGACACCGATGAACCTCTTACGATATGCTTCTAACAGCGGTGTAAGCGTTCTATGTGGTGGCTTCAGCTGACCCAACCGCTCCTCAAGCTCAGCATCGCTCAATTCCACATTCAAACTCCTCCCCGGTATGTCTATCTCGATTATGTCGCCATCCCTTACCGCACCGATCGGACCGCCATTGTATGCTTCCATCTCCACATGCCCGATACATGGACCGGTAGTGGCGCCAGAGAATCTGCCATCGGTGATCAGGGCGACATGCCTGTAGCCTGCACCCTTTATCGCATCGGTCGGTGTGAGCATCTCAGGCATGCCAGGCGCACCTGCGGGACCCTGGAACGGTAGCACAACCACATCTCCCTCCTCTATCTTCTTAGCCGATATAGCATCCAGTAGCTCTCGCTCGCTCATGAAGACCTTCGCAGGTCCTGAATGAACCATCATATCCTCTGATACCGCAGTCTGCTTTACTATCGCGCTATTTGCGAGATTGCCCCGCAGCACAGCTATACCGCCTTCTGGCGAATAGGGCTCATCCAGGCTCCTGATAATCGTTTCATCCTTAATCTCGCCCTCTTCTGCTATCTCCTTTATCGTCCGTCCGGTTACGGTCGGTGAGTCACGGAGCATTGGACGCAAACGGTGAAGAACAGCGGGAATACCGCCAGCGGAGTCTAAATCTGCCATTTCGTGCGTGCCCGCGGGTATCAACCTGCAGATGTTCGGCGTTTCTCGTGAGATTGAATCGAATAGCCCGATATCGAGCAGAATACCTGCTTCTTTTGCTATCGCCGGTATATGCAATACGGCATTTGTGGAGCCGCCAAGTGCCATATCCACCATTATAGCGTTCTCGAATGCACTTCTGGTCATTATATCACGCGGTTTCACATCCTCCTTAACCAGTTCGACGATCCTTCTACCGGTTTCGTATGCCTGCCGCCTCTTATCAGGGTCTATTGCGAGCGTGGTCGCGCATCCTGATAGTGACATACCGAGCACTTCGGTGACGACAGCCATGGTATTGGCGGTATAAAGCCCGACGCAGGAGCCAGCGCCACATGCCATCACAGGCAGCATCGCTCTCGCTTCTTCATCGCTCAGCAATCCACCTTTCACTTCTCCAACGATACGGAAACCTTCTATCGGGTGGTGCTTCGTTCCATTGAGTGTGTTTGCTTTCATCGGTCCGCCGGTGAGTATGATAGCGGGCAAATTCAGCCGGGCAGCAGCCATGAGCATTCCGGGCGTTATTTTATCACAGTTGGTGACGCCGACCCAGCCATCGAGTGAGTGCGATAGTACCATTATCTCAATGTTATCCGCGATATGTTCCCTGCTCGGTAGAGATAGCCGCATCTCCACATACATCGCTATACCGTCACAGACGCCAGGCACACCCCATTCGAATGGCACTCCGCCTGCATCCCTTATACCTCGCTTCACCTCGTTCGTCAGTTCGTTCAGGTGGATATGCCCCGGAACGATGTTATTATAGCTGTTGGCGATACCGATAAACGGCTTATCAGACTCTAAGTCCGAACGAGCGACGCCCGCAGACATCAGCAATGCACGGTGCGGCAGGGTCTCTATAGCCCGTTTCAATACGTCGGAACGCATCTCGATTTTCATTTGCAATTGTTATATAAAAAAGTGCCATATGGCATGATGAAGGGCATTTATGAGTTCCCTGAGCATGACGAACCATTAACTGCATTGCCGGTAGCACAATAACTGGCTGAAGAGGGAGGGGAGGAGGCTCAGAGGACAGCTAAAAGATAAAGAGCTTCATGATCTGAAATTGATTTGCGCGATGAAATAGTGGTGAATTCGCCTGTCGGTGGTGAGTTCTGGATGGAATGCCAGAGCCATTATATTGCCCTGCCTGGCTGCGACAATCCTCTCTCCTGTTGCATCGTCACCGAGTCTTGCCAGCACATCCACACCGGCTGCCGCGTGCGTTATACACGGTGCACGGATGAACACTCCGGGGAAAGGCTCATCGAAGATGCTCAATTTCAGCGGCAATTCAAATGATTCACGCTGCCTGCCAAATGCGTTACGCTTTACACGTACATCCATCAGTCCGAGTAATAACTGCCCCGTCCTCTTCACCGATTCATCACCATCCTTCGCTAACAGGATCATACCGGCACAGGTACCCATTATGGGTTTACCTGCTTCTGCCGCTTCTCTCAGCTCATCTGCGACACCCTCACGCTCGATCAGCCGACCAATCGTGGTGCTCTCGCCTCCTGGTATGACTATCGCATCGCAGGAGCTGACAATACCATGATGTTTTATAATGACCACTTCCCCATGCTCGCCCATCTCAGCCAGACATGACTTCAGCGCTCTTACATGCTCCTCCACATCGCCCTGTAGCCCTATCACTCCTATCTTCACGACCATACACCCTCTTTTCCTTTATTATTGATATGTTTTATATCATATCATGATGGATTCGGAGCTGACGACAGCGGAGAAGAAGCTGTTGCTCGCTTTCCGGAGCGGGATGCGAGAGTATGAGCCCCGGGCACTGGCTGAGCTCACGGGTGCAAATGAAGATGCCGTGATGCAAACTGCGTTTATACTCATGCATAAGGGGTACTGCGACGTTAAAGAGCGGCGGAGAACCTATTACAGGTTGACTGCGGAAGGAGAGGAGTATGCGCTGGCAGGCTTGCCGGAACGGAGAGCGATGCGGTTATTACTGCGGAATAACAGGCAACTGCCACTTGAAGACCTGAAATCAGCTCTCGGCAACCGCACGAACATAGCGATAAACTGGCTGTTGAAGAAGAAATGGGCGCATATTGAGAAAGGACTCATCGTAACAAATTACGATGAGGAACCACCTTACGGGCACGATGAGGAGATACTGCACTCCCTGGCTGCGGAAGGTCAGAAAGAGCTATCAGAAGAGGAATCAATAACGCAACTGATCGCACGACGGCTGGTGAATGCCGATGCTCGTATAGAACGCCGGATAGCCATTACTGATAAGGGCATAGAACTGGTTGAGCGTGGTATAACAGTAGAGGAGGAGATAGCGCAGCTGACGCCGGAAGTGATAAGGACATGGTCTGGTCGGAAGTTCAAGCGATACGATATAAGCATATCGGGTCGAGAGGTCTTCGCCGCTAAGTTACATCCATACCAGCGTATCCTGGATCGAATGAGGCGTATATTCACGGAGATGGGATTCGTGGAGATAAAGGGAGACCTGATACAGAGCGCATTCTGGAATTTTGATGCACTGTTTGTGCCCCAGGACCATCCTGCACGTGAGATGCAGGATACATTCTATCTCGGTGTGAAACGCCCGATAGATGCGCCGGAAGAGCTGATAGAGAGAGTGAAGGCTGTGCATGAGCATGGTGGCGGATTGAAATCATCGGGCTGGGGTGGCGAATGGAAGCGTGAACTGGGCGAGGAACTGCTGCTGCGGACTCATACCACCGCAGTCACCGTGCGTTACTTAGCTTCGCATCCGGAGCCACCGGTGAAGGTTTTCTGTATCGGGCGAGTCTATCGGCGTGAGACCATTGACCCGACACACATACCTGAGTTCGACCAGCTGGAGGGGATTGTCATGGATCGCAATGTGACATTCACCAACCTGCTGGGCTGTCTGGCAACATTCTACCGTAAGATGGGTTTCCCTTATATACGATTCCGACCCGGTTATTTCCCGTATACCGAACCTTCGGTTGAGGTGGAGGTGCACACACCCAGAGGCTGGATAGAGCTTGGCGGTGCCGGTATCTTCAGACAGGAGGTGACACAACCAATAGGTGTGAAATACCCTGTACTGGCATGGGGACTCGGTATCGGGCGTTTAGCAATGATAAGCCTCGGTATGAGCGATATAAGAGACCTGTACCAGCCGGATATAGAATGGCTGAGACGGGCATGGATGTTGCCCGCACGTGAGTACTACCATCGCAGGAGGCTTCTTGATTCATCAAAACTCGCAGGCAACATGGATGAGTGCCCGTAGTGGCTCCATATCCGCGTGTGTCGCTCCCGCTCCATTACCGGCTCTATCCAGATTCTGAAGCTGTGATAATTAATATTTAAAGATACTATAGTATAGATAAAATGCGGAGTTCCAGTATGGTAAAAGGAGAGTGGCTGAATTACAAATTTGTTATACTGGTTCTGCTCGTACTTGCATGCCTCATGTTATCCCTCTATTTCGCCTATTATCGTGGTGAAACGGGGGTATATACCCATGTCTTCTATATACCCCTCATCTTAGCCGGAGTATGGTATAAGAGGAAAGCGGTTTATCTGGCTATTTTACTCGGCGTAACCCATGTCTTCACAGCTCTTCTCTTTATTCATCCTATACCTGCGGAGCTCCCCGTTGAAACACTTGAGAGAACGGGTATGTTCGTCGCGGTGGCGTATATCATCGGACTTGTCAGTGATAAGAGGGCGAAAGTGGAAGAGGAGATAATAAAAGAAAGGGACAAATCACAGAAGATACTCAGCACCATAAGTGAGACCATATTCATCATTGACCGTGATTTGAGGGTGCTGGAATTGAGCAAGCCAGAACTGAAGGCTGGTATAGAGAGTGAAGAGGGTATCCCCGGCATTTATCGCCGGATTCCTATGAGCAGGATCATAAAGCGTGAGGAGATTATAGGTGAAAAGTGCTACAAGGGCTTCTGGGGTAAAGAGAAGGTCTGTGATGATTGCCCCATCCATTCTATCTTTGAGACCGGAGCAGGTGCACGCAGGGTGAGATCCTTTGTCCTTGCTGATGGCTCAGTGATGCATCTTGACGTGGAATATGTCCCGATATTTGATGAAGAAGGGAATGTGGTACGGGTAATCGGGGACATGAGAGACATCACCGAAGAGAAGCGGATGGAGGACAGGCTAAAGCGTGCGGAGGAGCAGCTGAGAGAGACGAAAGATTATCTGGATAATATCATCGAGAGTTCTGCTGATGCGATTGCGGTTGTGGACATGAATGGTATTGTGCGAGACTGGAACAGGAGTGCGGAGGTGATCATGGGCTACTCCGCAGAAGAAGTGATAGGCACATCGAACAGGAAATTCTTCGTAAAGCCGGAAGAAGCTGACCGTATAATGGAGATCGTGTTGAGAGATGGTGAGCTTAAAAATTACAGGGTTATCGTGCAGAGAAAGGATGGAAAAGCGGTCCATATCAGTATGTCCGCAGCCCTGTTGAAGGATAGAAACGGCGTGCCGATCGGCACAGTGCGTGTGAGCAGGGACATAACGAAAGAAGTGGAACTCGAGGAGAAGATAAAGGAGGAGCGGGATAACCTGAATCTCATCCTGAATAGCATGCCAGACGGTGTGTATATCGTCTCAAAAGACTATAAGGTGGAATTCATGAATAAGATCCTGATTGACGAGTTCGGGAATCAGGTGGGGAATATCTGCTATAAAGCGTTTCATAACAGGGAAGAACCATGTCCACTCTGCAAGAATGAAAGGGTGATGAATGGTGAGACTGTGAGATGGGAATGGCACTCACGGAGGATGAGGAGGACTTACGACCTTATTGAGACACCTCTGAGGAATATTGATGGTAGCATATCAAAATTGACGATCTTTCGTGATATCACGGAACGTAAGAGGATGGAGGATGAACTGAGAGAGACGTGCAAGAAACTGGAGGAGCTGGACAAAATGAAGAGTGATTTCCTTAATGTGGCATATCATGAGATGCGCTCACCGCTTGCCCCGATAGTGGGCTATGCCAGTCTGCTGGAGCGGTGTGAACTCCCGGAGCGGGGTAGAAAATATATTTACAATATAGAGAAATGTGGCAGGCAGCTTGAGAAGATGATCAACCGGATGTTAGAGCTTGCACGCATTGACGGCAAGAAGATAGAGCTAAAACTGAGTGAGTTCACCGTCAGAGAAGCGGTGAAGGAAGTGGTAAAGAGCCTGGAGCCCGAAGCACGAGCGAAGAAGCAAACAATCCATACCATAATCCCTGAAATAGTGATTCAGGCGGATAAGCAGAAGGTGGTTGCTATCTTCTCCAACCTGGTTTCCAATGCAATCAAATATACACCAGAAGGAGGGAGAATAGACATCATGGCAGAGGATGAAGGAGCGAACATACGCGTGTGTGTCGCGGATACAGGGATTGGTATCCCGGAGGAGCATCTACCAAAGATATTTGAACGATTTTACATGGTTGATACATCTTTAACGAGGAAATCTGGTAGTCTTGGACTTGGTTTATCCATCGTGAAGGAGTATGTGAAGTTACACGGGGGGAGGGTATGGGCTACGAGTGAAGTAGGAAAAGGCTCACAATTCTTCTTTAAAATGCCAAAGAGACAAAAGGAGGTGTAATATGGTAGAGAAGAAGCGGGTACTGATTGTGGAAGATGCAGCGTATATGCGAGAGATGCTGGAGGAGATGCTGCTTCAGGAGGGTGATAGATATGAGGTTGTGGGGTTCGCCACCAACGGCGAGGAGGCGGTGGCGAAGTACAGGGAATTGAAGCCCGACATCGTGACGATGGATCTCGTGATGGAAGTAATGGATGGTATTCAGGCGATAAAGGAGATAAAGAAGTATGATCCAGCTGCGCGAATCCTCGCAATCACCGCTTTGGGCACGCCAGAATACCGTGATAAGGCGCTGGAAGCCGGGGCAGATGAGTATCTCTGGAAGCCATTCACCATAAAGAATCTGCTGGATGTGCTTGAGAAACTGTTTAAAAGAGATGACTGAGGATTTGGGGTTTGAGGAGATTATACGTTCGCTCAGGAGGAGTCGGGTCAGAACAGAGATCATAATGTACCTCTATAAGATCTACCCACGTGCTTCGTATCCCGCGGAGATCGCTCGTAACACAGGGATAGACCCCACGAACATCCTCGGTGGGCTGCGCGGGATGGGTACGCGATTCGATGCCTCGAATTCGCTGGTGGAGCAGGGCGTTGTGGAGAAGATAGAACGGGGTAAGACCACTTATTACAGGCTTACGGAACGGGGTAAGATGCTGATAGAGAGTATGAAGAGCTAACACAGCGATGAACCAAAAGCATTGATAAAATTAGAATACCCGACAGGTAATTTTATTTGCTGAGGGATAAAACATTCAGAGGAAGAGGAAATGGCAAAAAAGAGCTTGACACTTGTTTTTGAGGTACATCAGCCGTTCAGGTTGAGGAAGGACTTCTTCTGGTGCAAGAAGCAGTTCAACAGGAAGGCGGGCGATTTGTTCGATTACTACTTCGCGGCGGATAAGGACAGGGAGATATTCGAGAAGGTGGCGAGGAAGTGCTACCGCCCCACAAATGAGATCATTCTCAAATTGATAGAAGAATTTGATTTTAAGGTGGCGTATAGCATATCGGGCGTGTTTTTGGAGCAATGTGAGCGCTATGGTTACGGTAAGGAGATCCTGGAGGATTTCCGCCAGCTTGCAGCCACCGGCAGGGTTGAGTTCCTTGATCAGACGTATTATCACTCGCTGGTGGGGCTCTATGAAGATGAAACAGAATTCATCGAGCAGGTGCAGCTGCATAAGGAACTGATGCGTGATTTGATAGGTTATGAGCCCGTATTTTTTGAGAATACTGAACTGCTGTATAATAACAGGATAGCAATGCTGGCGGAGCAGATGGGGTATAAGGGCATCTTCGCCGAGGGTGTGGAGCGAATACTGAACGGGCGGTCGCCGAACTATGTTTATAAGCCGATCGGCTGCAGGAATCTGAAGGTATTGCTGAGGAATTATCAGCTTACGGACGATGTGGGTTTCCGATTCTCGTTAAAGAGCTGGAAGGAATACCCTCTTACTGCGTCCAGGTACGCTTCATGGCTGGCTGCGACCGAGGGGCAGTGCATAAACCTCTTCCTCGACTATGAGACCTTTGGTGAGCATCACTGGGAAGACACGGGCATATTCGAGTTCTTAAGGGAGCTGCCGGAGGAGGTACTGCAGCATGATATGGAGTTCTTAACGCCATCGCAGGTGGTGCAGAAGTATATACCGATCGGTACGATAGACGTGAGGAATCTGGAGACCACATCATGGGCTGATGTGGAGAAGGATACTTCCTGTTTCATTGGCAATACGATGCAGTGGGCATGTTACGAGTATTTGAGATGGCTCGAGCGCTACGTCAGAGAAGCTGGCGGCGAATTCCTGAAGATATGGCGCTATCTTGGCATCAGTGACCATCTCTACTACATGTTCACCAAAGGAGGCGCTACCGGCGAGGTGCACAGTTATTTCTCCCATTTTGATAAGCCCTATGATGCCTTTGTCACCTTCTTCTCGGTCATTCATGATTTTGATGCTCGATTGCGATCGAATATAAAGGAAGCGGAGTATCCGTTCGTATTCGAGGATGGTACCCGGGTATGGAGTTTAAGAGGGCTATGCGATTATCTGAGACGCATGCCCGCGGATAGGCTAACCTGCATAGAGGATTATCTGAAACGAGGTGACTTTGAACGGTGGATAAGGGAGAGCGTAGGGGAACCGGTTATAGCGGATGAGGTGAAAACGATCAATACAGGCAGGGATGCCGTGGAGCTGCGAGACAGACTGATAGAAGCCATGAATAATATCCATCCGGGGTTAATATAAAATAAAAGATGCCCACAAAAGTAAAAGTATCTTTTCCTTTGTCCGGGAAGACCATAACAGTTGAGCGGGATGTTGAAGAGGATGAGAGCATAGCCGAAGCGATTTACAATCTGCTCTCAGATATAGACCCCTTAACCAGACTGGATATGAAGGGTCGTGCCAGTTTGAGGGAAGCTTCTGAATCGCCGGAGAAGCGCAGTACGAAATGGACTTACAGGACGCAGCAGCCCAGTGCGAAATTCGCAGAGAGATATGCCCGGCTGGTGGAAGGAGAAGAAGAATAACACTTATTGTATCTGCCTCAGCTGCGCCTTCACCCGCGCTCTCGCTTCCTCCAGTGAGAAATCGGCTACTATTTCCCCGTCTATTATCATGGGTTTCAATAATGGCTCCATATCCACAGGTGGCTCTTCCTTCGCGAGTGCTATTATATCCTTACCCATATCGCCCTTACGCCGATAAACCTGCTTCTTACCACCACGCTTACCACGTTTCGCACATGGCTCACCTTCCATTTCCACTATGTCGAGTGCGAAATCTATACATCTCGCATTCGCAACGCTCGTTCCCACACCAAACCCTGCCACTATATCCCTCAGTGCGAGCACTTCCGCCTCGTCTATCCCACCACTCACGAATATACCCACGTTTTTATAACCGCGGATATCCAGTTCCCATCTGACCTCTTCTATTATCTGCCGGAAATCGCCCCGGCGTGAGGATGGCGTATCCAGCCTCACCGCAAAGAGAGAATCACCAAGGGTCTCCGCCGCCGCTATCGCCTCCTCCTTCTCATCGCAGTATGTATCACAGAGGCATATCCGTGGCACTTCTCGTGCTATGACCTCATCAAACGCTCGCCACGCCACGCTCTGCTCGCCAAAGCATATAATCAATGCGTGGGGCATAGTACCCGTTGCGTTTATCCCTATTCGCTCCGCACCGGCGACACAACTCACTCCGTCCATCCCCCCGAGGTATGCACAGCGTTCGATCATCGCAGATATCGCCGGATGCTGCCGCCTGGTGCCGAAAGAGATAACGGGCACATCACCCGCAAGCAGCTTTATACGCGCTGCCTTCGTCGCTATTCCAGATTCATGACAGAGGAATCCGAGAATGGCTGTCTCGTAACGTGCGAACTCCAGATAACGCCCCTCTATCTGCAATACAGGCTCATAAGGATAGAATATCGTACCTTCTGGCATTGCATACACATTCACAGCCCTGCCTTCCAGTAGATGTGCTACATCCTCCAGACCAGCCAGTACAGCCCAGTCTCCTTTCGTTACGGTCACCTCG
The DNA here is from genome assembly GCA_025464345.1 of Methanosarcinales archaeon. Taxonomy (GTDB): domain Archaea; phylum Halobacteriota; class Syntropharchaeia; order Alkanophagales; family Methanospirareceae; genus G60ANME1. The sequence continues at coordinate 19,209 of JAODGP010000012.1, forward strand.
GCAACAACATTCGGATTCACCCCTTTTGCGGTCAATACCTCCTCCGCTCTGAGGAAGTAGACATCTGTCGTCTTGCCCGCCAGTATCTCCTCTTCCGATGCCACCCAGAATTTCATTCCCGGGCCTCCTGTTGCTGGTGTATCTGTACACCTTTTACGCCCTTTAGCTGTCCTATCTCTTCTATCACCCAGCCAGGTATCTTCTTATCGGTGATTATCGTAAGTTTCGGATCATCCACCAGATATGGATCATCACTCACCGCCTGCCGTATAGATATGCCACTCTTCGCTATTACGGTCGCCACGGCACCCAGTATACCCCGCGCTCGCGCGTCCTCAGGATGGATGATAACAACACTGAGTCCGAGTAAGGGTGCAACATCCGCCAGAAAAGCAATTGAGCGCATATTACCGAATATCCTCATCAAATCAGAATCGTCCAGTATCCTCTTTACTGCCATATCTACCACCCTCCTGTCCACTTCCGCCTTCTTCGCTATCTGTGTTCGCGGTATCTCAACACCACCCGCTGTTATCTTTCCCTCTGGTGTCACCCGAAAGCCCATCTCAAGTAACAGCTCGACAACCCTCTTCTGTGATGGCAGACCACTGAATTTGCCCATCACCTCTTTCCACATCGCTTACCGGTATCCTCGTCTTAATACTTCCTCTCTCAGCTCGTCCAGTTTCTTTACCGCGCCACCAAGTTTATTCTGCACCTCTTCTTCCACCGACCGCATACTCACACGTAAGGATCGCTCATGCTCCTTCACTTCCGCCTCTAACGCTCTCAATCGCTCGTTTAGACTCAGGAGTAACGCAGCTATCATGCCTATCAGGAATACAGCAGATATGGCAATCACAATGTCTCCTGGTGTGTATGCGTAGACCAGCTTATAGACCAGAATAAAACCCGAAAATACCATTATCGCCGAGAATACCACATCTCGTACGTCCATCTCACAACACCATTAAAGATATTAAAGGTATTTGTATTTAAACCTGAGTGATGATGTGTAAGAGCATAATCATTCTGGCGGGAGGAAAAAGCCGTAGATTTCAATCTAACGACAAGTGCATTTCTCTTACCATTAACAGCCTGCCTCTATTGCAGCACACCATCAATCGAGTAAAAGGTATAGCGGACGAGATAATAGTGGCTGCGGGTAACAGTATCCAGAGTATGGAGATAAGGAAGAGAATAAACGGTGATTTTGATATTGTACTGGACAGTTTAAACGATTTTGGACCCCTATCAGGTTTTCTGTCCGGTCTGGAGCATGCTTCCTGCGATTTCTGCCTCATCATCGGCTGTGATATGCCATTTATAAATCCCGAGGTCGTTAAACTCATGTTCGGGCTATTATCAGCTTCAGGCTACGACGCCATTGTGCCTCGCTGGGAGAACGGAATGCTGGAGCCTCTGCATTCGGTTTATCGGAGAGACCCGACACTGGCTGCGGTAATGACCACGGTGAAGGAGCGAAAAATGCGGATATCAAATATTCTGGCGCGGTTGAGGGTCTATTTTGTGCCGGTAGCGAGGATAAGGGCTATAGACAGCGAACTTAAGACTTTTATGAACATAAACACGCCTGCTGATATCGGTGCTGCAAAAAAGCATAAACGTTATTATAGTGTTAAAGAGTCGAATTTATAGGATGAAGGAGGAGTTACTCCAAGCAGCAGGAATCTGTTATCAGTGTGGTGAATGCACGGGTGCATGCCCTCTGCGGCGTGTATCAGGGTTCAATCCGCGTGAGATAATACAGGAACTCGCCACAGATAAGGGCAGCAATGCCGGCTGGCAGTGTCTGCTATGTGAAAATTGTTATTTTGTATGCCCACAGGGTGTTGATATCCCGTCATTAATACTGCATCTGAGAGCGCCTGCGCGTGAAGATATTGTGGCACATCGGGTACTATCCCAGATAGCGTATTTCATGGCGCGCTCTGATAAGGGAGTACCGGTAGATTTCTCTGGTGAGGTTGATGAGGATAGCGATTATGGCTATTTCCCGGGGTGTCTGGGTTACCTCGATCTGTTCATGGATGTCGGTGTGAACTTCCGTGAGATTGGCGATTACGCACTACTATTGCTGAATAAGATGAAACTGAAGCCCAGACTGGTGAGTCTGAAATGCTGTGGGCACGATGTGCTATTTCAGGGTAACTTCGAGCTTTTCCAGCAACTGGCATCTTATAATGAGCGTAAGATACGCGAACTGGGCATAAAGAAGCTCATAGTTAGTTGTGCGGAGGGTTACTCCTCTTTCAAGCGGTATTATAAGCTGGGGGGTGTCGAGGTGATACACATAGCGGAGCTGCTAAGCGAAGGATTGCCCGAATTCAAACACGCACATGATCTCAGAGTCGCCTATCATGACCCCTGCGCATTTAAGAGGGTAGGATTGTATGATGCGCCCCGTGAAGCGATAAAGAAATCGGGAGTAACGCTTGTGGAGCTCGCGCATTCGCGGAGTAACGCGCTATGTTGTGGTATCAGCGGGATGATGAACTGCAATGACCGGAGCAAGGCGTTAAGAGCTTTCAGATTGCAAGAAGCGGAAGAGAAGGATGTTGATGTCCTGGTGACCACATGCCCAAAATGCCTGTTACATTTCAACTGCCTGAAGCATGAGCAGACGCACGAGTATAAATTCGAGATAATGGATCTTGTAGTGTTCCTGGGCAGGCTGGTAGAGAATAAAATATAGGGAAAATATCTACTCGGCTTCGCCTTTTATGAACCGCTCGAGCAGTTCCCTCGCCACATCATCCGGGTACTGTATCGGTGGGTGCTTCATTGTATACGCCGAGACCTCAATCAGAGGTCCTGCAATCCCACGATCCAGTGCGAGTTTGCATACTCTTATGGCGTCTATTGCACTGCCGCCACTGTTCGGCGAGTCCTCTACCGATAACCTGAGTTCGAGGTCTATGGGTATATCGCCGAAGATCCGCCCCTCCATCCTGAGGAAGCATATCTTATTGTCCCGCTGCCATGGTACGTAGTCAGACGGACCGATATGGATGTCATCAGGTATCAGTGGCTCCGAAAGAACCGACTGAACAGCTTCTGTCTTCGAGATACGTTTGGATTTCAGCCGTTCACGGTTCAGCATGTTCAGGAAGTCGGTATTACCGCCTGTATTTAGCTGGTATGTCCGGTCTAATTTGCAGCCACGGTCTGAGAACAGTTTCGCAAGCGTTCGGTGTACGATTGTAGCACCTATCTGGGATTTCACATCATCGCCCACCACCGGTAAATTCCGATCCTCAAATCGTCTGCCCCACCGGGGATCAGAAGCGATGAAGACCGGCATGCAGTTCACGAATGCCACACCCGCTTCAAGCGCGGCATTTGCATAGAACCGCGTCGCCTGTTCCGAGCCGACGGGCATGTAATTCACGAGTATCTCTGCTCCGCTGTCCTGTAACTCCTTCGCCACATCACATGGCTCTACATCCGCGACAAGAAACGTTTTATCGGGCGGATATTCATGCATATGTGGCGCGACACCGTCCAGTACAGGACCCATCTTCACTTCCACACCATAATACGGCACACTGGAGAATATGGTCGTGCAATTTGGCTCTGCGAATATCGCCTCACTGAGATCCCGCCCTACTTTCCTCTTATCCACGTCAAAAGCGGCGACGACCTCTATGTCCCCGGGTCTGTACCCATTGATCTCATAGTGCATCAATCCAGTGCACGTCTTCGCATCAACACGTTTATAATACTCTATACCCTGTACAAGGGAACTTGCACAGTTCCCAACACCTGCAATAGCTAATTTTATCCTTCTCACCTGTCTATCACCCCCTTATTTCTCCGAGTAAAAACGTAATATAATATATGTATACTGCTATATAAATATATCCTCCCACTATCGAGCTGAACCCACCAGGGGTCAATCTCACGTTTATGCACGGCATTGCAGCGGGTATGCGATATAAGGGAGTGCCGAAAGCACGATACCTCTGAAACTTTAAATATCCATGAGGCAAAGGGTAAATATATGAAACTAAAAGTGGTTTTAGAACCACAGCTAAAAGTCGTGGAAGTCATTGTTATGAAAAAATTACCGGTTACGATTGCTGTGAAAACACTAAAATGAGGATAGAGGCATTGATACAGGACGAGTATCTTCGTTTCGCACTCATCATTGTATGCTCACTTGTGCTTACGAAGCTAATACATATCATCATCGTTAAATATCTACACAGTCTGGCTGCACGTACGAAGACCGATATTGATGATTTAATATTGAAGCACGCGACAGCACCGATATGCAGTTCAATCATTGTCATCGGTACTTATCTCGCACTGCTCTCATTATCCGCTCTAACGCCTTATAAAGGCTACATACACGGTGCTTACTTCATAATAATTGTTTTTATTGCATCGTTGACGATATCAAAGGTGCTCAGCGTTCTGATAGGGCGATGGCTCAGGGTACAGAAGAGATTTGAGAAGATACCGAAGCTGGTGAGCACCATAGTAACAGCCGTCATTTACCTGATTGCGTTCCTTATGATACTGAAGCAGTTTGACATAGATATAAGCCCGCTGCTCGTATCTTTCGGGCTCGGTGGGCTCGCAATCGGTCTCGCGCTCCAGAGCACGCTCGCGAATTTCTTCGCCGGGCTCCATATCCTGACCGACCGACCGATAAATGTTGGCGATTATATTGAAATAGAGGGTGGTCTGGCGGGTTATGTGGAGGATGTCGGCTGGCGATCCACGAGGATAAGAACGTTACCGAACACATATGTTGTGGTGCCGAATGCGAAGCTTGCAGATAGTGTGATAGTGAACAACTCGAAGCCGGTGCTGGAGATGGCAGCGGTGGTACAGTGTGGTGTGGCATACGAGTCAGATCTGGATAAGGTGGAGCGGGTGACAATAGAAGTGGCGAAGCAGATACAGGAGACAGTGCCCGGTGCGGTAAAGACTTTTGAACCGTTTATACGATACCATACCTTCGGTGACTCGAACATTAATTTCTCGGTTATTCTGCGTGTTAAAGAGCCCGTAGCCAAATACCTCGTCATGCACGAGTTTATAAAGGCGTTGAAGAAGCGGTATGATGAAGAAGGTATAGAGATCTCATGGCCGGTGAGGAAGGTGTATTACCGGAAATAGAGCGGGTGATAGAGATACTGAAAGACCGGTATCTGAGTCACAGCTCGCTGTTGATGTCGCCCACAACCAGGGGCGATCCGTTTCTCACACTCATCGCATGTCTGTTGAGCCTGAGGACGCGGGATGAAGTGACTGCATCTGCGGCAGAACGGCTGTTCCGGCTGGCAACCACGCCGGAATCGATGCTGAAACTGAGCAGATCGGATATAGAATCGGCGATATATCCTGTCGGGTTCTATCACAGGAAAGCTGAGCAGATACTCGATATCTGCTCTGTTCTCGTTGAGAAGTATAACTCTAAGGTGCCGGACGAGCTGGATGAGTTACTGAAGCTCAGGGGTGTGGGTCGTAAGACCGCGAATATAGTGCTCACACTGGGCTATGGTAAACCCGGTATCGCAGTTGACACGCATGTACATCGTATATCCAATCGTATGGGCATAGTAACGACGAGGAATCCACGAGAGACCGAGTTCGCATTGCGGAAAGCACTACCAGAAGAGCACTGGAAGATATTTAATGAACTGCTCGTACTCCATGGCAGGAGCATATGCACGCCACAGAGCCCTAAGTGCAGTATCTGCCCGGTTTATCAGTATTGCATACGTGCTGGAGTTACTCGCTCACGTTAGCGAGCGCGGGAAAAATTCCTTTATGGTTATCAGTGCTTTACCCTCTGTGATGATATTATATACGCGCCACAGAAACGGTGCATTGCACTGTAATAGCGATTCTAATTGCTGAGAGCGTTCTAAATAGCCAACATCCAGTATCTCCCGCCGCGCTTCCATCCGGTACTTCTGCATTATCCTGCCTATCGGGATGTCAGCTCGCATCAGGTCGGTCTTGAACTCGGGTTTCAGTCTCGATAATGGCGTGTATGACCTCGCATAGAGCAGTGGCGTTCTATCGCCCTTCCTCACGATGAGGATATCTCGCTCGTTCACTGCCTCGCCGGTATCCACCCCGAGCAACTTCGCCGCTTCTCCCGGGCATGGCACCACCGACTGGCTGATCGTGGTAAGAGCGACCTCACAACATACAATGAGCTCAAGCAACACTGTCATGGACCCATCATGACCCAGGAGTATCCTGTGAAGTGGCGATAACCCATAACGCCTGCTGAGTAACCATATCTTCTCCTTCGTACTGCCCATCATGTGTTTAGTATCAAAGTTCCTGCTGGTAAATAGAGCTTACAGAAGGCGATGAAGTGACGTCACGCACACCTGGCAGCAAAAGACATCCTGTCCCTTCTCATTTTATCGTTCTACTTCTTCAGTCCGATGAAGAGTGGAGATGAACGAACATCTCCAGCTAACAGTAGGTTTGGGCATTTCACTTAACGTTCCGAGCGTATCTGAAGTTTCCCGAATGGGAATTTGGGCGAAGTGCCGGAGGCACGTAGCCGGATACGCCAGACATTCCTATTTCCTCCTTAATTGAAAGATGTAAACAAACTTTCTCTTTTCAGATGGGAGTATGCATTGTAAAGTTCGCTCAAGCTCATCCCTCGTCGCTCCACTTGCGATTGTTATGCCCTCAAGTATGGCAAACCATCCTCTTTTCAAACCGATTTCACGCAGCCGTTTCCCATATGTCCTGGCATGAATTTTACCCATCTCCTGATGGTAAAGTGTTAAGAGATTCGGGTCCTTATTAATCAATTCCTCTATTTCTTCCTGATACGTCTCACGATTACGTTCGCTCCTCAAATAAAATCTTAATTTATCGGCATCGCTTTGTTGTTCTACCTTCTCTGGAGAGAATGGGAGGGATGTAATAATGCCAAATCTCCATTTAGCTTTTTGATAAGCGTCATTGAGGCTGCGACGAATACCGCCACCAAAAGTAATACGATATGGGATAAAGATGCTATCATAGATGATTTTATTATTGAACGGTAGAAGTACAGCCTCCACCATTACTGGCAAATATGAGCCCAATATCTCCTCAAAGGTATGAGTGAGTGCAAGGACTCCATAAGCTTTTGGTGGCTCATCCGGGTCGAGGAAAATAGTATATTTTTTCAGATAGCGAAAAATAAGGAATCTCCCCTTAACAAAGCTCTTCCAGTCGCTGATTATTCTTAATTCACTACTCGAAAAGTTCAGAGGATTCTCCGCAACAAACGAGTTGATCAACTCAGGATCCTTATACAATTTATCTCTGAGCTTATTTATTTCTTCTATCGGAAATCTCTTAAAATCCTCCGGAGAATTTAGCCCCTTCACTATACCAAATTTTCTGTTAACGTAAACCAGTAGCGAATGGTATAATTTGTAAAACAGTTTAACTTCTTCTTTAGATAATTTCATTTTC
>JAODGP010000013.1 GCA_025464345.1 Methanosarcinales archaeon
GGCTGCTTCCTCTTTATTATCGGGCTTATTCGCTGGATTATAGACCTTACATAGCATATACGCCATTTTAATACCTTTGCAGAGATAATAGTGCAAAATTGTGGGGTATATTGTGTAAATGTGTTAGCTACTGAGGATGGATGAGTATAATTTACCTCAGGTCTATTATCTCCGATATCTCGGGTCCGGTTGATATGAGTTTGACTGCAACACCTGTGTCATGTTCAACCATCGCCACGAAATCCCTGACCTTTGGACTCAGCTCGTCATACGTGGTTGCACCCCTGCACGAAGTATCTAACTTATCCACACCGCTCAATGCGATCATCGTTGCACCATTGATCATAGCAGAATAAGCAGCCATCCTGCCATCCCATGTGCCTATTCGCCTCTTCCGCCCTGTAACAGTACCATACTCCACGATTTGAAGCTCTTCTGCTTCACGGTCATCCATCTGAGTATTAAAAGGACCTTCGCCCACTCGTGTCGGGAACGCCTTGAATACAACCACAACGTCATCCACACGTGTGGGACCGATGCCGACATCAGCAGCTATCTGCGATGCCGTTGTGTCCTTGGATGTGACAAACGGATAAGTGCCATATAGAAGCGATATGCCAAACCCCTGGGTGCCTTCTACCAGTACAACATTGCCCTCATTCAGAGCCTGATTTATCTCAAGAGGTACATCACAGAGGAACTCTTTAAGTTCTTCCCGGTCCTTAGCCTGTTTCACTTTACGCAATGCGCGATCGGCATTTGCAGGTCCACAGCCCGTGCCCGTAGTACCTATCTTATCCCTCAGGTCAGAATCTTTACGGTCTTCTTCTATATGCCTGTCCTCTATTATCGCACATCGCCAGTCTATGCCCACTCGCCCACTGAGCCCGTAAGATTGTACCTCGTTCAGGAGCACCGTGGGGTCAACCAGGACACCAGCACCGATTAATAGCCGTGCAGGCTCATACACGATACCCGAAGGCACCATCCGCAGCGCATACTTCTTATCCCCCACCACAACCGTATGCCCGGCATTGGGTCCTACACCACCACGAGCCACCACTCTGGGCTTATCGTGGCTCGCTAAGTACGCAACAATCTTACCCTTACCTTCGTCACCAAAAAATCCACCCACTACTATTATTGACGGCATGTGTATCAATTGAGTATTGAATAAGAAAAGTTTTATAGGGAATGGATAATATATGAGAAATCATGGTGGAGAAAGCGATAATAAGTTACCAGTTTGGCGAGCGAATAAAGTCTGAGCTGATCATCGGGTCAAAGATGCTTGAGGCTTTAGAAACGCTCGAATCGTGTGAACTGGCGGGTGCGAAGAGGGCGATGCATGCGTTCTTAGATGCGCTCTCCATGGATACAGGAATGGCGCTCCGGGCAACGGGTCAGCCAGAGTTTGCAATGGTAGAGGAGATGTTGAACGAAGCGAAGCGCAAGATGGAGGAATCAGATTATCAGGAGGCGCATGCCAGCTTCGGAAAGGCGGTCTCTCATGCCACCACCGCATGCGATAGGACAATGCGGATTCTGATGGACAAGGGCTTGCTGTAATAATTATGGAAAGAAGTTTTGGCTGTGCTGGAACAGGGAACACATAAAGCGGTCGGGAGGCAATAGCACAGAAGATATGAACGTTAAGCAATAATTTATAGAGATCCTCTTTTAATGTAGTAATGATAGAAGCGATAGAGCATCTGAAGCGTGAGAAGAACGCGGTTATACTCGCACATAACTATCAGAGAGCGGAGGTGCAGGACATTGCGGAGTTCGTTGGTGATTCGCTGGAACTGGCGAGGCGGGCGATGGAGACGAACGCAGAGATCGTCGTGTTCTGTGGCGTTGATTTCATGGCGGAGACCGCAGCCATACTGAATCCGGATAAGAAAGTTCTCATACCCGATAGTGGTGCGATATGCCCGATGGCGCAGCAGTTGCCCGCGGATGAACTGATGGTGATGAAACGGAAGTATCCAGATGCCGAGGTCGTTTTGTATGTAAATACCATGGCAGAGAGTAAGGCACTCGCTGATTGCATCTGTACCTCCGCCAATGCGAGGGAGGTGGTCAATGCGATGAGTACCCCAGCCGTTATCTTTGGTCCCGACCGTAATCTCGCATATTACGTGCAGAAAGCAACTGACAAAACGGTCATACCGGTCCCTCAACACGGGCTCTGCCCTTCTCACCACCAGATAGTGCTCAGTGACGTGCTAAAAGCGAAGGAGGTGCATCCTGATGCCAGGGTCGTTGTTCATCCCGAATGCATACCTGAGGTACAGGATATCGCAGATTATATCGCTTCAACCAGTGGTATGGTCAGGATCTGCAGGGAAGAATCGAGTGATGAGTTCCTCATCGGTACTGAGATTGGACTGCTGCACAGATTGCGTAAGGAAGCACCGGATAAGAAGTTCTTCCCGATCTCAAACACGGCAGTCTGCCCGCAGATGAAGATGCACACCCTTGAGAATATAGCACTTGCGCTGGAAAAGGAGGAGCCCGTGGTGAGTGTGCCACCTGAGATAGCAGCCAGAGCGCGAAGAGCTATTGAGCGAATGTTCACGATTTGATCGGTCATGGATGTTAAAGCCCGAATATCAGATGGATCTGTGATAATAGACGGAGAGAAGCTATCACCAGAGGAAGTAGTGTTCCTGGTTGAGACCGGCAAGTTAAAACTGGAAGGTCTGGAGGAGTACTTATCAAATGCTATCAATACCAATCCCGACTTCTTCGTACGATATATTGTCTATTCAGATTTGAGAGAGCGTGGTTACGCAGTGAGACCGGGTAGAGAGTTCTTCTGGCTCTATCCCCGTGGCGCTCAACCGGGCGATAAACTCGCGAGATACATCATTCGCATTCTCAGAGAGAGCGATTCGATTGCTGTTACGGAGCTGTACAGGCTGATTGGACTGGCTCGTAACATGAGGAAAGAGCTGATCCTCGCGGTCGTCGATGAAGAGAGCGATGTCACATACTACGGGATGGGAGCGGCGCGACTGGAAGGTACACACCACGATGAGACAGCGATGGTATCCTGCTCACTGGCTGGCGATCGGGTACTTGTTCATGACCGTGCCACCGCGGAGAAGCTGCATAAAGACATGTATGGTAAATTGATGGGCGATAAGTTGATATTATCCATGATAGAAGCTGCATACCTTATGAAGCGAGGCGCCCCTGACGATACCGGGCGTTTTATGGAGTATGTGGCATCTAAGGATCGGAATTTTAAAGATAAGCTCGATGTTTATTGCGATTTGCGAGCTAAAGGGCTGATATTGAAGACCGGATTCAAGTTCGGCTCACATTTCAGGGTTTATACCGCATCGGAGCAGGAGCATTCATCGTTCCTCGTGCATGTCCTCCCACACGGTTATATATTCACCATGCATGAACTGGCGAGAGCGGTGCGACTGGCACATGGCGTTAAAAAGCGCATGGTATTTGCTTATGTTGATAACCGCCAGATCAGGTACATATATATAGTGCGAAAGAAGCTATGATCTACACTACGATCTTTGACGATTTCCGATAACGTTCTGAGCGTATCCGAAGATTGTGGAATGAGATATGGTGTGAGGGGATGATAAGGAAAGCGGCGATGCGGACTACGCGGCAGTTGATGCACCCTTGTTTCGACGATAACCATTCCGGTAATTTAACTTTAAGAGGCTGTTATAGCAAAGATTAAATTAAGATGAAACTACAATTTTTAGGTGCGGCGAGAGAAGTTACCGGTTCTTGCATACTGGTAGAAACGAGAAGAAGCCGGTTCTTGCTTGATTGCGGGCAGCGACAGGGTGTGGATATGAAAAGCTCACCACAATTCCCGTTCAATCCGAGAGAAATAGACTTCGTCGTCCTTTCCCATGCACACATAGACCACTCAGGACTTTTACCCAAGCTCGTTGCGGAAGGTTTCGATGGCAGGATATATTCAACGGTGGCTACCCGTGACGTTGCGGAACTGCTTTTAAAGGACAGTGCGAAGATACAGAAAGAGGAGGAGCCAGAAGTAATGCCCATGTTCACGGAGGAAGACGTTGCCCGAACGATTGACAAATTCAGCGTTTCTGAATGGGACGTCCCTGTTGATGCTTCTGATGATGTCACGATAACGTTCCTCGATGCCGGACACATACTGGGTGCAAGCATCTCGGTTGTGGATATCAGTGGTGCTGGCAGGCTGGTTTATACCGGCGACATCGGGCACGGGCGTTCACCCATAATGAATCCACCGGCAGAGCTAAGAAAAACCGACTTCCTGATCATTGAATCCACATACGGTGCAAAGCAACACCCACAGACGAACCCGAAAGAGAGTTTGAGACAGATAATCCATGAGACATACATCAGCAAAGGCAAGGTTTTAATTCCTGTATTTGCGGTAGGGCGTGCACAAGAGATACTTTACATCTTGAAGCAGCTTTATGAAGAGAAGAGACTCCCCAACATACCCGTATATTTCGATACGCCACTGGGCGCAGAGGCGACTTCCCTGTACCGACATCATCAGAACTATCTGCGTGCAGAGTTCAGGAGTTCCTTCTTAGAGGGGAAGAATCCGTTCCATTTCGGCAGACTTGATTTTATACGCGGTAATAACAGGTCTTTGGATGTCGCCTCGTCTGATGAGCCTTGCGTGGTGATAGCTGCCAGTGGCATGCTCACCGGCGGTCGCATACTGAACCACCTGAAGACCACGCTGGAAGACCCCAGCTCAAGCATGGTTTTTGTGGGGTATCAAGCAGAAGGCACGCCTGGTCGTGAGATACTGGACGGTGAGAAACGTGTTGAAATAGCAGAGCAGGAGTACAGAGTAATGCTGAGAGTCCATTATATACCAGGCTTGAGTGCGCACGCCGATGCAGATGGACTGTTCTCGTTTGTCAATTCCGCAGAGATACTGCCAAAGAAGATATTCGTGGTGCATGGCGAGCCGGAGAATGCCGGGGCTTTGCAGCAACGAATAATAAAAAAACTCCGAATAGATACTATCGTGCCTGAGATAGGCTATACCGAGAACTTTATGGATCGTGAGGTCGTGAAAGTGGTGGAAAAAGATGTACATCTCGATTTCAAACCCCAATTCACAAAAATAGGGGAACACGAAGTCTATCCCTTCACGGGTGCGCTGCTGAAGAAGCAGGATGAGATTCACCTTATCTCGAGGGAGCAATATATCGAACTGCTCACGGAGGCAGAAGAGGAGCTTGAGAGGATGCTTGCAAAGGTGACATTGAAGGGAACAGAAACAGAAGTGGCAGTACCTGCTACGGTATCAGAAGAAGCATTCACAGAGGAGCTGATAAAATATGCGGATGCGGGTATTTTCTCAAAGAGCCGGGCACGAGAGCTCAAGGAGATGCTCGAGATCGAGGGGCGTGACGCTACAATAGCGCACATTAACATGCTTGCACGAAAAGACCGGCTTTATCCTCTGGACAGGGATAAGCAGGAAGATTTGAGGAGGATGCTCGTTGCCGGTATCAATTCTTTCCCGCAAAAGGCTCGTATGATATTTGAAGAGATAGTGGAAAGATGAAGCATGTGCCAGTATACGCCTTCGTGGCGAACGGTGCCGGGCAACAACCGTGATGGGTATTGAGTTTTTTATGTACTTATATATATTCAGGATAGGAGCTGGAAAAAATGGAAAGGGATTATATGAGATACGAGCTGGAAATGAAGACGCTCTCCACGGTCATAAGTGGTGAGATAAAAGAAGAAGAGCGGCGGAGAAAAGAGCGCATGGGCGTGCATCTGCCATGCCGGATAACAGCAGATAACAGGGTAGCAGTGCCAATCTATGGTGCGTTGCGCGGTTATGCCGAGATTGCACTACGTGCAAAAGGAGAAGATGTTTGTGATACCGGTGGTAAGGGTACGAAGGGCTGTGGGAAATGTGTTCTCTGTGACCTCTACGGTTCTCTGGGAATGAGAGGGCGAGCAATAATAGACGACCTCCGCTCCGTAGAGAGCTATGATAAAGTGGTAAAGAAGGTAATGCATATAAAACAGGACAGAGAAAAAGGTAACGTATCTGATGCGCTGGGTGCGGAAGAGATACAGGAAGGCACGATATTTACGGGGAATATAGTGGTTCTCAATCCAAAGGAGCGCGACACCGAACTGATAAATACCGGTATCGAAGGTATAAACGAGTTCGGACTCGGTGGCTGGCTCACGAGGGGAAGAGGGCGTGTTGCGTTGAGAATAGTAAAAGTGGAGAAGAGATCGTGGGGTGCACTGGTAGAAGAGGCACGTAAAAAAGCGAAAGAACTGCTGGGAAAGAAATAAATGACCGATGACGTAGCGGTGGAAGTAACGGGTGCGCTGGTGACGCAGAACGAAGTGATACTATCAACCGGTGAGTTTGATAGAAGAGCCCATGCGATGAGAGCCTATGGTTACCCGCCGGGGCAGGCTATCAGAGGCGCACTCGGCTATCTATTCCTTGCTGCAGGTTTACCGATAATAAAGACGTACGAAGTGAATGCTGAGCCAGTGCTGTATTTCAAGGATGCGCTGCCATATCATCATGTAGATAGCGGTATTCTGTATCCCGTAATCACACCAGAAAAATATGTGAATTATCAATGTCAGAAATGCCGGGAGATTCTCAGGTATCCGTCCTTCAAGTCCGTGATTACGAAAACGAGATTGGATAGACACAAAGGCACGGTTTCAATGATGTGGCGCCAGGAAGGGATAACGAAGAGAGCCCGTTTCCGATTCAAGATCATAGTGAAGTTGAAGCGTGATGCGGAGGAGAATCTTGCAGCTTTGATTGCCGTGCTGAGGTTCGTGGAGGAGAATGGACTTGCACTTGGCAAGCGTTCGATGAAGGGCAGTGGCAGATTACGACTGGAGAATCTGACGTATAACCGTGTCACAATGGACGATATAGAGGTAAGAGCTGCGGAATTGCGTGAGAAAGACATAATAAAGGTCAGGTTGCTTTCGGAAGCGATAGTGCGCGAGAAAGGGACGAATCTCACCGTAATCAGGGGCGATAGTTTTCTGTGGAGTGTGAAGAATGCAGCGAAAAACTTCTATTACGATTATAAAAACTTCTCCGCCGGTGTAAAACTTATTAGCTATGAGACGACTAAACCCTATCCACTTGGATTTCTCGACCTCAAACTTTCCGGCGGGCGACCTGAAATAGCAATACCTAAAGGGTCTACGTTCACTTACAAAATAGAGCCTGGCGCACCAGCGGAGTTTTATACCGCACTGGCTTTGCTCGAACGATGTCACGGCATAGGCAATCGCGCTTCTTCGGGTAAGGGAGAGATAATTGTAGAATGATTCATTCCTTAGATTCTCGTAAGCTCAGCAATACCATGCTGATGATTATGCAGATAGCCAGTGCAGATATGATCACGTTGAGCTCCGGTATCTCGCCTTCTATCGTGAGGATCAAGCCACCGGTAATGGCAAGCAGGCAGAAAGTAGAGCAGATAGCAAGGAACAAGCCCCTGAATAGCGATATATTCGCCTCTCCCAATCTTGACCGGTAGAATACGGTGCAGATAACGAAGGAAATCGCAAAGATCAGCAGTGTGAGGTCCATGGGAACAGGATTCCCATAGTGCGTGAAGTAGATCAAGCCGAAAGCTATGTAAAGCATCAAAAATGCAAGTGCTACCGATATCGCCAGTGTATTCAGGTATTTCCTGTAATCTATCTTCATGTCCGGTAATGTGGTTTGTTGAAGAAGTATAAAAGGTTTTTATAAAGTTGCTGACAAAGTGCATATAGAAAGCTTTTTTTATAAAAAGATGGTGTGAGTGAAAATGAGGCGTGCAATTTGGATAGGGGTAATTTTAGTGGTGATATTATTAGGAGGCGGGGTGTATTTACTATTCATAGGAAAGCCAAAAATGCCGGAGATCAAGAGCATAACAAACAGCTGGGGCGATATAACCGCAGAAAGTAGCGAAATAAAGACTGATATACTGGTAGATAATCCAAATGCTTTTACTATACCGATAGAGGGCATAGAATATGAGATTTTTATGAACGAGGTGAGGATGGGTTCTGGACATAGCGTTGGCGAAGCTTCTCTGCCAGCAAAACGTGAGCATACAATAACCATCCTCACTATGATGGATAATAATAAAATACCGGAGTGGTGGGTAACGCATATAAGAAAAGGAGAGAACTCGAATGTTAAAATATGCGGGGATATCGTGTTTGACCTGAAGCTCACCGAGTACAGATATCCAATAGAGCAGACAATAGGCGGAGTGAGAACAAACATTCTTGGCAGTAAGGAGCGTTACCAAGTGGATGAAACGAGCAAGGAACCCCAGGTGAGCTCAATAGAGAACACATGGGGCGAAGTCACTGATGATTTTACTGAAATCAGAACGAAGATGGTATTGTATAATCCACAACCCGTTCCAATATACATTGAACGAATAAAGTATGAGATATATATGAACGAGATAAGAATGGGTTCCGGACTTTCTGAAGAGACTGTATTGCTGGAGCCACGAAGCGATACCGAGATCAGCTTTGATACACGACTTGATAACCATAAGCTCGGTGACTGGTGGGTAACGCATCTCAGAAATGGTGAGAAGACCTCGCTAAAAATAAAATCCGAACTCGTATATAAGGTTGCTGGAAAGGAGTTCACGATAGAATTACCGGTGCGGGAGAGAACACTGGAGACGGATATACTCGGGGAAGGATAGAAGCATGAAAACATACGATGTAACTACTCACCTCAACCGAAGATTTTAGCATTCATGTACGACTTCAATGTGCCCTTTGACAACAATCAGGCTGAGAGGGATCCTACGAAAGAATGGACGCCGTGTGCTCAACGCGATCCAGGATGCTTTCAGAAGCGATCCTTTCATCCCTTCGCTCATAGTGTGGTGAATAGTAGGTAGGCAAGTAGTTACAGAATTTTTAACATGCATTTCTATGACTGAAGCAATGCTCACGAGATCCCGTATAAGATTAAAGAGGTCAGGAGCATGGTGGTATGTAGAGAATGCGAATCACATGCTCGCTTTGCTGGTTGACTATCCTGACAATCGAGAGTTTTTAAACTGAACATGCGCGATCACATCCGTAGAAACGTTTGAAATCGGTTCTTTTTTTATTACATCCAAAAAAGTATTCGGAGATACTGTCGTGTCAATAAGAAAGTTTATATAGTGGATGAGAAAAAATTATAGTAGCATTGGAATATTAAAAATGGGATGAAAAAAAGATGGACAAAAGATTAGCATCAATTTTCATGGCTTGCATCATCTTGGCTGGCTTGATCCTGGGAGGCATAGCTTTCGTAAAGCTAAAGATAGCATCCAACGGAATTCAGGGGAATTTCTTCATTACAACGAATCCTATCAGTGAAAAGTATGCCGTAGTTGTAGGAATGGCTAATTATTCTGGCACAGAAAACGACTTGCCTAACTTCACAAATGAAACACATGCCATGAAAGAAGTTTTAGAGGCAGCTGGATATAATGTCACGTTACTTACGGATGAAAATGCGACAAGAGAGA
>JAODGP010000014.1 GCA_025464345.1 Methanosarcinales archaeon
CCCTCGTCTCGATATCTGAACATAATATTATGAATTTATTTTTTGAAGAATATAATTAGCCGAGCCTTCCGGTTTTGCAGAGCGAAAGAGAAATTTAAAGAAGGCTTGCATATTAAACGGAAATTCGCTCACACCCCCCTTCCTTCGGACTGGAAAGGTGAAATGATATTACGGAGAACAGTTATGATATAACTCACCATGATGACTTACGGACATGAGCTTTAATTAAATAAAAACATCTCACATCTCTTATTATGAGATTGAGATCCGATTGTATATCCTGTCTCATGGAACGAGCGGCATACGAGTGTGAGATGGTCTTTGAAGACGAAGGGGCAAGGCTCGCGGTATTGAAGGAGATTGCATGTTTTTTATGCTCCCATCTTGACGAAAGTGTAACACCCGCATTCATGGGTACGGAGCGAGAACGAATCCTGAAGGCGCGAAGCGGGCTGACAGACCCGCATGCAGATGTAAAAAAGAGGAGTAACGAAGTGGCAAAGGCGCTGCTACCGGGTGCAATCGAATACTTCAGCATGCATGGTGTAGAAGCGCTTGTGCGAATCGCAGCTGCGGCTAATTCGATGGAATACGGTGTGAAGGGCTACTCTTACGATGATAGCGCATTCAGAGCGGAGTTCATGCATGTACTCAATGAGCGATTGAACTGGAACCGTGATTCTGTATTATCCGCGATAAGTAAGCATGATAAGGTCCTTTATCTGACGGACAACGCAGGTGAAGTATTCTTTGATGCGTTCGTGGTGAAGAAGCTGGCAGAGATGGGCAAGAAAGTTGTGGTATCGCCGAAGAGCGGTGCTATAATAAACGATGCAACGGTGAGCGACTGGGAAGAAGCGGCGGCTTATGTGGATGTACCTTCAACTGTGGATATCGTACCTGCTGCTTCGTGCATCGGAGTCTCACGCGAGGATGCGAGTGAGGAGTTCCTCCATATACTCAATGACGATGAATACCTGGTGATAGCGAAGGGCATGGGCAATTACGAAGCGATATCCGAGTTTGAACAGGATTACAGGCAGCGGTTGATATATATATTGAGGGCGAAATGCATGCCGGTAGCGAGGAGTATAGGAGTGAATAAGGGCGAGCTCGTGGCTAAATTAGTTTGATCGGCGTGTGAAATACGCCTTTCTCGGTGATTAGCGCTTCTATCAGCTCGAATGGCGTGAAATCGAATGCTGGATTATAAACTCTCACATCCGCCGGTGCTATCTGTGTGTCGCCGCAGTATACGAGCTCCTCTGGACTGCGCTCCTCTATTTCTATATCCTCATAGCCATGCTCGAGGTCGAACGAGGAGGTGGGTGCTGCAACATAGAAGGGTATTCCATGCTCTTTTGCCAGTACAGCGTGCATATACGTGCCTATCTTGTTTATTACACCCTCTTTAACCACCCTGTCGGCGCCCACTATCACCTTGTTCACCATGCCTCCTCGCATCACCACAGCGCTCATACTGTCTGTGATGAGAGTAACGGGTATTTTATCCTGCATCAGTTCCCATGTGGTGAGTCTCGAACCCTGGTTCAGCGGTCTCGTCTCACATGCTATCACCTCTATGTGCTTGCCCTGCAATATCGCTGCTCTTATTACACCGAGTGCGGTGCCCCACTCGACACAGGCGAGTCTGCCAGCGTTGCAATGCGTGAGTACGACATCGCCATCTTCAAGGAGCACACTGCCGTAATCGCCTATCTTGCGGTTGACTGCGATATCTTCCTCTATGAGCCGGTTCGCTTCCGCGAGTGCGAGCTCCTCCATCTCTTCAGGTGTTTTACCGCGCTTCGCCGCTCTGTATGCACGGTCAATACCGTAGAAGAGGTTAACGGCTGTGGGTCGCGCCTCCTTCAATTTCATCACAGCGCGCTCAATTTCTCCTTTACTCGCGCTCTTACAAGCCAGGACGACGCCAAGCGCACCTGCAACGCCAAGAGCCGGAGCACCACGGACTTTTAATTCCTTTATCGCCGCTATTAGTTCATCAACTCGTTCACAGTACACCACTTCATACTCGGCTGGCAGTCGCGTCTGGTCTATCAATCGTACCGCCGCTCTATCCTCATCCCAGTCAATTGTTCTCACGAACTCCTGCTACCTAAGCAAACATCACGCCCATCTCTTTCACATTAGCAATGTAGTCCCTCTGATAGTTCATCACCTTCTTTATCGCCTGCTCGAATTCTTCCATCCCCACCGCCTTCTTATTTCGCTTCACGGTTAACATGCCTGCTTCTGTTGCTATCGCTTTTATTTCAGCGCCTGTGGCACCTTCGGTAAGCGCAGCCAGTCTCTTCAGGTCAACCTCCTTCTTCAACTTCAATCTGGACGTGTGTATCCTGAATATCTCTTCCCTCGCTTCCATGTCCGGCACGGGTATCTCTATGATCCTGTCAAACCTGCCGGGTCGGAGTAACGCGGGATCGAGGATATCCGGTCGGTTCGTAGCACCTATTATCCGGACGTTGCCCCTGGGATCGAACCCGTCTATCTCAGCCAGCAGCTGCATCAGGGTACGCTGTACCTCGCGCTCGCCAGAACTGCCGTCTTCCATCCGTCTCGCTGCTATCGCATCTATCTCGTCAATGAAGAGTATAGAAGGTGCCTTCTCTTTCGCCAGTGCAAAGAGTTCACGCACCATACGCGCGCCTTCGCCTATGTATTTCTGTACCAGTTCGGAGCCCACAACCCTTATGAAAGTCGCAGATGTGCGTTTAGCAACCGCTTTGGCGAGCAGTGTCTTGCCCGTACCGGGCAAGCCGATGAGGAGAACGCCCCTGGGTGGCTCCACGCCTATACGCTCAAAACGCTCAGGCGCGGTAAGCGGCAGCTCCACAACCTCCCTTATCTCCTCTATCTGGTCCTGTAACCCACCTATCATCGAATAGTCCACATCTGGCGACTCTATTACCTCCATGCTGTAAACAAGCGGGTCCTTCGCCGAGGGTAGCACGCTCACCACTGCCAGGGACTGCTGATTCAGCGCCACACGAGCACCCGGTACAATATCGTTCGATTCGTACTCCGTGTATGTCACCACAAATTGAGGTCCCCCGGTGCTCCTCACCACCACATGTTTATCATCTATTACACTTACTACGGTCGCAACCAGCAGAGGAGGTGCACGTAATTTCTCCAGTTCTGCCCGTAATCGCTTTATCTCGCGTTCATACCGGATTCGCATCTCCTGATAATATCTGCTCTCCTGTTCTATCTTCTCCAGCCTCTCACGGAGCAGAATGTTCGCTTCCTCCACCTGCCGCATCTTATCCAGGAGAAATCTTGAATATCCTTCGTCATATGAAGCCGACTTCATTTTACCACCTGATATTTACTTCTCTCTTTGCACCATATAAATAATAAAGGCTATGGAGTGTGAGATATGCGGCGCAGAGATAAAAGGGCGTGCATATTCTATCAATATAGGTACTTCAAAGCTCAAGGTATGCGAAGCCTGTGCACGGTACGGCGTGGCAGTACCTGCAACTACCACAACCACAGCGATGCAGAAGAAGCGGCTGTATGAGCAGATGGACCTGGAGATAGAAGAAGAGGTTGAGCCGGTGGATTATGGTCGGAGAGTGAAAGCGGCGCGTGAGAGAGCGGGCTTGAAGCAGGAAGAGCTCGCGAAGATGATCAATGAGAAGCAATCATTGCTCCGGAAGATCGAGAATGAGGAGGTGATCCCGACAGAGGAACTGCGGATGAAGATAGAGCGAGTTCTGAAACCTTACTTCAGATGATAGTGATAAAGATAGGAGGGAGCCTGATAGAGTACGGTAGAGGACTCGTGCGCAGTCTGAACGATTTTGCCGCGGGTGAGTCTCTGGTGGTGGTACCCGGTGGTGGACCATTCGCAAAGACCATCAGGGGACTCGCAGACAGGGTATCAGATGAAGCAGCACACTGGATGGCGGTGCTCGCGATGCACCAGTATGGTATTTTCCTCGCGAATGGTGAATACCCGCTGGCAGAGAGTCTGGAAGAGATAAAGAAGAGCGGTGTAACCATATTACTACCGTACAAGATATTGAAGAGTGATGATGTTCTGCCTCATACCTGGGACGTCACATCAGATACAATAGCGGCATTCATGGCTTATAAACTCGGCAAGAGGTGCTTCATAAAATTGACAGACGTGGATGGGATACTGACCGGCATGGGCGAAGTGAAGAAGGAGGTGTATCTGAGGGATGTACGTGCGGGTGGCACATGTGTTGATGATGCACTGCCTGGCTTTCTACTCCGGCACGGGATGAAATGCATAATTGTCAATGGTAAGTATCCAGAGAGGGTGAGGGCAATACTCGAGGGTAAATATAATGACACATGCTGCACGATACTCTTATAGTGCTTCCAGTTCGGCAGCGCCACGACACATGAAATACATTGCCACATATTCAGGTAATGTAACAGTCTCACCCTCCACCAGCCGGTAATGTTCGCCCTTCAGCTTTATGTCTGCGTCACGCGTTGCCCTTATTCTGGTATCAGAATCGCCGAAAACAACCGCATCTTCCAGTGGCTGGAAGTCCGCTATGGAATCGATTTCAAGCGGTTTCACCACCAGACTTGACTTGCCATGGAGTGAAGATGGCAGTCGAATGAGCCGTTTGATGTCTGAAGTGACAGGTTCGTCTGGTCGGTCTGCGGATTCCACGCGGACTGTTCTGGTTACCGATCTCGCTATACCTGCCCATACAGCCGGTAGTCGTGAGAATCTGGGTATCTGCCCGCTTTCTATACGATTCATTACTGTTTTGTCCCGTGCTAACCTGATAACATCCTTCGCCTGTCGCTTATCCATGCCCGTGGCTTTTCTTATACTTACGATGGCTTCCTCATCTGGCAGATCCGCGATATCGTGCAAGAACCTGATCAAGCCGCTGAGCAATCTCTCCCCCCAGCCTTCCGATATCAATGTCAGATTGTCATCTCCGGCGGGCTTCAGGAACGCATCCATATCCAGTCCGGTCGCAGTGATATAATCGAGTATTTCACGCCGCTCTGTGCTACCGAGTTGTCGTATGCTGTCTTTTGTTATATGAATATGGTAGCCCCGCGAGCCTGAGAATACCACTTCCAGATCGCTTTCATCAAATCCAAAATCGTTAAGGAGGAAGTCAATCAATTTCTGTGTCTCGCGCTTCACCAGTTCCAGCAGAGCCTCATACGAGTACTTCTCTACACTTACTATATGATCGGCATCGAGGTCAAATATGAGGTCAGCACCGAGCCATTCCTTCCTGCCCATCGGCGCTGCTGGATACTTATAGATGGCGGCGGAATGATATACGTGTGCGGGCGCATTCTCGCGTATATAATTTGTGAGTTCCACATCGGTATTGAAGGCTTTGTGCCTTCGCATTACGACTTTAGCCGGATAATACCGGTCAAAATGGACAAAGCCCCATTCACGCATCCATACCTCGCCCGGGAGCTTCAGCTGCGTATGGCTATAATACCGCCTGAATCCCGCATGCACGAACCGCCTCGTCTCTTCGTTCATCATTACACGTGCTTATTTTCAGTCATGATTCTGCTCTTCTTCTTAAACACCCGCGCATTTCAGCGGCATATTTTAATAGTAAACATAATATAATTAGAATAGCTATTAATAGAGGGGCCGGTAGCTCAGAAAGGTAGAGCAGCAGGCTCTTAACCTGCCCGTCGGGGGTTCAAATCCCTCCCGGCCCGTTGATTGATGAAGGGTGTTGGAAAGGCATCTCACATGTACGCTCTTTGAATATTATCGCTCCATCTTTCTTCTCTCTGAACCCGGAGCCGAGTTTATACCGCCACTCGAGCCTCTTATTCCAGGTTCTTACACTGCATCTCCAGGGTACTTTATTCGCACGGAGTTCAACATATTCCCCCATCTCTCTTCTCTTTAAGATGACGTGTCTGGTTCTTGCGGGATTCTTGTCCTCCAGGGGCGGTATCTCGATATTAACATTACCCGGCTTACCTTACAACCTCGTTCAACGCCTCCAGGAATGACTTCACCATCTCTTCGGTGACATGAGGCATTATCACCATCCGTAGCGCTTCTGGACTACGTGTGGTAGAGACTTCCCAGCCTTTTGCCCTTAACGCTTCCACCACCCCATTCACATCATTGACCCGCAATGTTACAACATTCATTACAGGTTCTATCACGGGTTCAATGCCCATCTGCTTCGCACCATCCACCATTAACCCTGTTAAGCTCATGCAACGATCCACAACCTTTTTCAAGCCGTCTTTACCGAGATATTTCAGTACGGCGAATGTCGCTGCGACCGATGCACCACTCCTCGTACCTGTCAGCGAATACTGCTCTTTCGTGGTGAGATACGGTGTGGATACCGCCAGTTCCTTCAGATACGACTCCTCACGGAATAGGATACAGCCAGCGGGAATCGTGCTCATACCCATCTTGTGCGGGTCTATTGATATGGAAGAAACACCCTCGAGCGTGAAATCGAACTTATACTTATCCCGGTCAGCCAGAAAAGGTATCACGAAACCACCAAATGCAGCATCCACATGCAGGAATATGCGCTCATCCTTCGCTATCTCAGATAGCTCCTCTATGGGGTCCACCTGCCCGAATTCGGTCGTTCCCGCGATTCCCACCATGCATATCGTGCGCTCATCCATAAGTTCCTTTACCGATTCAGGGTCCACTCGCAACTGGTGGTCAACACCCGCTTTCCGTACCTCTATACACAGTATATCGGCTATTTTATCGAACGAGAAATGTGCCGTCTCCGGTACTATTATATTCATATCGCACAGTCCTTCACGCCTCTTACTGTTCCTTATCGCTCGTATCGCCTGTATGTTCGATTCCGTACCCCCTGTGGTGATATAGCCATAAGCGTTACTGTTGCCCATCAGTTCACCAATGATCGCGATTACTTCGTCCTCCATCTCTTTCGTACCCTTAAAGAGACCGGAATCACCAATATTCGATTCTATAAACATCTCATGCGCGTGGACCGCCACCTCGTGCGGATACGTGCACATGGAGCTCAGAATGCGTGTATAAGGTAAATCCTTACTCTTCTTATCCGCGAGCAGTCGCTCAAGCTCTTCCTTATCCATTAGCACACATCACCTTCCCCCGTTGCCTCTCATCATTTCGGGATATGTTAGTAATGCCATATTATATTTTAGTTCCGGGATAATGATAACCCGTGAAGCGTTGCTGGAAACCTCGAAGCGGGTAATAAAAGACGCGGTAGTGGATAATGGTGCGATCGTCGCAGCTAACACCGATCTACCGTACTATCCACGAGAAGCCACCTCTTATCGCTACGTATGGCTACGAGACGCTTCTTTTACCTGCGTGGCTGCCGATATACTGGGATTGAATATCCATGAACCGTTCTTCCAGTGGTGTCAGGAACGTGCAGAGACACCCCATGGGCTCATCTTACAGCGCTATCATACGAACGGTGCACGGGCAGGTGATCAATTCCAGCCAGACCAGGCAGGCTCTCTGTTATGGGCTATCTGGTACCATTATCGTTATAAGCATCATGAGGCGAACGATTTCAAAGACCTGATTGTGCGAGTAGCAAATGGTATCTGTAAACACTGGAATGTGAACCATTTCGTCATACCCACATACGACCTCTGGGAAGAGCGAAGTACATACCCGGATATCGAAGATAACCATACATATGCAATAGCAGCCTGCATTCGCGGGTTGAGATGCGCAGCCGAGCTGGTAAGTTCTAACAGTAAGAAGTGGCGGCTATGTGCTTCTCAGATGGAAACCAGCCTTAATCATGCCTATGATGCTGCACGTGGTCATTTCCTGCGTACGTATGGTAAAATAAACGACAGCGTGGTTGATGCTTCTTTGCTTGGGCTGACTTACCCTTTTGGGATATGCCGCGCCGGGGACGAGCGGATGGTGAATACTGTGCGCGCGATGGAACGCAGGATAGTGCATGCCGGCGGTGGCGTACACCGATATGAGAATGATACTTATGACGGGTGGATGCCAGATGGCGCTGTCAGGCGCAAGGGTGCCGGGGCATGGCCGTTACTGAATTTCTGGCTGGCTATTTATTACAGGCTCAGGGGCGATTTCGTAAGAGCGAACGGGTATATTGATTGGGTTCTTAAACGTCTGAGAAGCCCCTATATCCCTGAACAGATGTTTGAGAACACACTGCAGAAGGCGGTATGCCCGCTTGTATGGGCACATGCAATGTACGTCATCGCAGTGAAATAAAGTATTGACAGAAAATTATTTATATATCCTCGTTTTTTAAGAATTATTGGGAGGCAAAACGAGAAATGGAGATAAAGAATATAGAAAAACTGCTCATATTTGTGAATTCCGGCATGGACAGACCTTTCAGCCAGTATGCGAGCTACGCAATCGCATTTGCAGCGAAGAAGGTCCATAATATCCCGGATGTTATGGTGTTTTATGGACCGCAGGGTGTAGAAGTAGCGAAGAAGGGTAACTTATCGAAATTAACGTTCCCGGAAGATGTGAAGAAACTGATTGCTGACCAGTTTGAGGGTTTAAAGCCAGAAGACCTGCCGGACAATCTTGAACAGCTCGCTCGATTCGTAAAAGACAGCCTGGGCGTGAAAATCGGATCGTGTGCAACATTCCATGTTGTCAGTGGCTTCGCTACGTC
>JAODGP010000095.1:0-1233 GCA_025464345.1 Methanosarcinales archaeon
TATAAGTGCGGAATGTGGGATGTGTATAATAAGAAGGGGGAATCTCCTATGAGACTCAAGACATCAGTAGATATCCCGGCTGATAAATTTTTAGAAATAACCGAGAGAGGATTACCAATTTATGCGGATTTTCTTAAATTCTATAAAATGGAGCTGGATCTTCTACCTCTAAATATAGGAACTCCTTTGCTCCGCGTAGGGCATTTTTATGAACAATTGGAAAATATGCGTAGGGGTATGTTATATGCATACATCGAACTAGCGATGCTTAAAAAGAGATTTGTATCATTTTCAGAACGTGAGGCTGGTCTTTCAGTGCCAGATTTATTAGAGGTGTATATGCCAGAGGACGTAAACTTCTGGGTCTGCGGAGAAGGAGTACCAACTTCCGAAATATACCTATCCGACTACATAAACACAGAAAATTTAAAAGAAGGAATTCGTGTCTTAATACTATGCGGAAATCTTGGAGCTTCTTTTGTAGAAAATAAAATTTCAATTTCCTCTTATTGTTCATCGAGCGGTCTGATGATTTAATTGAAAAGCTTAACAAAAGCTTGCCAGCTATCGAGCATCTATCAAAATTCATAATAATTGATCCTCTTCTTTTCTATGCTGTAAGAGACGAAGTTAGATCCTTGAAGCAAGAAATAGAAGAAAAGATAGGAACGGATATAGTATATCATCCTTCTGATTTTTTGAACGTTTTAGCAATAGAGCGAGAGGAATTCGATGAAGAATGGTCAAGACTATACTCACAATCTTTGAAATACCTGAAGGAGAAGTATAAATTTTTGATATTATTTGAAGAAAGAAGGATAGCTTATGATGCTCAAGAAAATATGAGAGAAGCAGAATTAAATATTAAAAGAGGAGATTATGAAGAGGGAGTATGGAGAGTTGGAAAGGCATGTGAAGGGATGCTCAAAATACTGTATCACATGTATAAAAAGGAGTCAGAGGAAAAAGGGTTGGGTTTTCTTTTAGATAGGTTAAGACGAGAAATTACCGCTGAATTTGGAGAGGATATTTTAGATGATCTTGACTACATACGAGAGTGGAGAAATGTAGCAGATCATCCAAAACAAAAGGAAATCACATTCGAAGTTGCTGTAAAAGTGATTAAAAAAGCGCAATTGTTTCAAGAGCTCTTTTTCAATAAAATAAAAAAGGGTTTTAATCATGATTAAAGTAAAACAATGAGAAAAGCAGAAGAGATAGCCAGTACTATTG
>JAODGP010000095.1:1445-13751 GCA_025464345.1 Methanosarcinales archaeon
TTATCATTGACGGGTTTCTTATTAATTCTATCTGCTGTAGGGCTTTGGTTGCAAAAGAAAGTTGCTTACTGGGGAATAATACTTGGTTGGATTGCTATATTGTTTTCCGGTCTTTATTATATATATCACGTTGTTGAGGTTGGCTCAGGATCCGTACTCCGACCAATAGCCACTACGGTGGGTTTCATTCTCTTTGGTCTTCTCCCGATTACGATAATAATTTACATGGTAGCTGAAAAGGAAAGAATCGAGAATTGGGTGAAAATTAAAAGTCCATATCAGTTTGAAAAACTTATCGCCATACTTTCTGCCTTTTTGGTCTCTTTCGGGATTATATTCTTATCCGCACTGATAGGCGTATGGACAACTGTAATTGGCTTTTTTATTACCCTCCTTATAGTTTACTTCTTTTCGATTATTGTTTATAACATAGTAGCAGACAGTTTAATTAGAAGAAAGCTGTGAAGATGAAACAAGATTACGATGTCATTATAGTAGGAGCAGGACCTGCGGGGCTATTCGCAGCGAACGAACTGAAAGGGCGACACGTGCTGATAATAGACAAGGGCAAGGCTGTGGAAGAGCGGCACTGTGTGATGGAAGAGACCGGCAATTGCATCCGTTGCAAGGATTGCAACATAATGTGTGGCGTCGGTGGCGCCGGCACGTTCTCTGATGGCACGCTCAACCTCAGACCAGATGTGGGTGGTGAACTCACCGATTTCTGCGATGTAGAAGAGGCATGGCAGCTCGTAGCTGAGGTGGATCGCATTTTCCTCGCTCATGGCACTCCAGACGAGCTGTACAGGGGTGATGAGGAGGATATAGAAGCTTTGAAGCGGCGTGCAGCTTCGGTCGGCGCATCATTTGTAGAGATAAATCAGCGTCATATCGGCTCAGACAACACCAGGCGAGTGATAAAATCGTTTGAAGACGACCTGAAGGCGCATGGCGTTGAATTCCTGCTGAATACCACGGTCAGCGATATAGTTATAGATAATGGAGTATGTGTGGGAGTGCTTACGGAGAATGGCGATGAGATACGTGGTGATTGCGTTATACTCGCACCCGGCAGGGTCGGCGCATCCTGGGTCGAGCAATTGATCAGGAAGCATGGTATAAATGCGGAATATGCGGGTATAGATGTGGGTGTCCGTGTGGAAGTGCCGGCGATAACGATGAACCCCGTGACGAGGATAAACCGCGACCCGAAGTTTTATATAAGGACTAAACGCTATGACGATTTCACACGCACATTCTGTACAAATGAGTGTGGATTCGTGGTTAAAGAGGTGTATGACGACTTTATAGGAGTGAACGGGCATTCGTTGAGGGGCAGGAAATCGGATAACACCAATTTCGCATTCCTCGTGAAGGTGGAACTCACGGAACCCGTTGAGAATACCACCCGATACGGGCGCTCCATAGCGAAACTCGCAACCACCATAGGCGGTGGCAAGCCGATAATACAGCGTATGGGTGACCTGAGACGTGGCAGGCGCTCCACATGGGAACGTATAAATCGCAACCTCGTGAAGAACACCCTGAAGGATGTAACACCCGGCGATATATCAATGGCACTCCCGCATCGGATAACGATGGACATAATAGAGGGGCTGGAGAAGCTCAATGAGATAATACCCGGTGTTGCTTCTGACTGCACACTGCTATATGCGCCTGAGATAAAGTTCTATGCAATGCGGATAAATGTGAATGAGAATATGGAGACCTCGGTGCCAAATCTATTCGCAGCGGGTGACGGCGCCGGGCTATCACGTGATATAGTCAACGCCGCTGCTACCGGTATACTCGCGGCACGCGGTATACTGAATAGTGTGCTATAGAGTGGAGGAGCGCCTGGATGCAGCTGGTAGATGCCTATGGCAGGGTTATAAGGAGCCTGAGGTTCTCACTCACGAGCAAATGCAACCTGAATTGTATATACTGTCATGCAGAGGGTGAATGTGGCGGGTGTGGAAGAGAAATAAGTGCCGAACGTATAATAGCAATAGCGCGTACGGCATCGCGTTATTACAATATCAGGCGAGTGAAGTTCTCAGGTGGCGAGCCACTCATGCGAGAAGACCTCACTGTGATTTTGCGTGGCATAAAAGAGTTTGAAGATGATGTATCGCTGACCACCAACGGCACTTTACTGAGCGAGCAGGCGGATGAACTCGCAAAGTCCGGGCTTGACCGCGTGAATATCAGTCTCGATTCGCTCATAGAAAAGCGGTATAACGCCATCACTCGGAGTAGAAACAACCACAAACGTGTGATAGAGGGCATCTATGCCGCTATTGATGCTGGACTCACACCGATCAAGCTGAACATGGTGGTACTGAGCGGCATTAACGACGATGAGATAGACGATATGATAGAGTTTGTACGTGGTTGTAATGCTCGCGAAGAAGGCGCGGTAATACTCCAATTGATAGAACTGATCCCGTATTTCAATCCCGCATTGAGCGTCTACATGCCCGATTTTGTGAGTATAGAGCGGAAGCTGATGGCGAAAGCATCGGCAGTGAAGACCATGCAGTTGCAGCGCAGGCGGAGGTATTACGTGGATGGCGTGGAGGTCGAGGTCGTACATCCGATAGACAATACCGAGTTCTGTAAGAACTGTTCACGGCTGAGGATAACTTCACGTGGCGAGATAAAGCCATGCCTGCTACGAAATGACAACCTCATACCCGTTGAACGAGAGGATGAGGAGCATATAATAAGCCGACTGGAGATGGCGATGAAATACAGGGCACCTTACTTCAGGCGAATGCAGGATAGAAGAATATATTAAAATATGGAAATATAAAGAGTGAGAATGGCATCAGTAGAGATACTAATAGAAGGCGGTAAGGCGAGTCCGGGTCCTCCTCTGGGTCCCGCGCTTGGTCCACTGGGCGTGAATGTAAAAGAAGTAGTAGATAAATTGAATGAACTAACGCGTGATTATGCGGGTATGGAGATCCCGGTAAAGATAACGGTGGATGATAAGGGTAAAGTTGACATAAGCATAGGTACACCGCCGACTGCGGCGTTAATAAAGAAAGCACTGGGTATTGATAAAGCAAAAACCGACTCTGCAACCGATTATATAGGGGACATATCGCTCGAGCGAATAAAGGAGATAGCGGAGAAGAAACATGCGGAGATGCTGGCAAAGACGTTTAAGAGCGCGGTAAAGGAGGTGATAGGTACCTGTGTCTCGATGCGTGTGAAGGTGGAGGGCAAGGATCCAAAGGAGATAATACAGGAGATAGATGCGGGCAAATATGACGGGGTGATAGAATAGTATGGAAGCGGCAGATATAGAGGAAGCGGTAAAGAAGGCGCTGGTTTCTCGTGCGAGGAACTTCGTTGAGAGTGTGGATTTGTGTATAAATCTGAAGAATGTGGATTTGAAGCAGCCGAAGAACAGACTGAACCTGGAGGTTACCCTCCCGAACAGTTTCCGTGAGCCGAAGATAGGGGTGTTCGCATCAGGTGAGATAGCATTAAAGGCGAAGGAAGCGGGTGCGGATGTTATAGACCCCGAGGAACTGAAGCGAATGGACAAGAAGAGAGCCAGAGCGCTGGTGAACAGGTATGATGTCTTCGCAGCTGATGCATCTCTGATGCCGCAGATAGGACGTAGCCTCGGAACAATACTGGGACCGAGGGGCAAGATGCCGGTGCCGATACCCCCGGGAACTGATCCAACACCGATACTGCAGAGATTGAAACGTATCGTGAATATAAAGGCGAAGACCGCCACATTCTGGGTGAATATAGGGCGTAAAGGTATGGATCCGGGGGCGATAGCAGAGAATGCAATGGCTGTTATAAAAGCTGTTGAATCACATCTGGAACGCGGGTGGCAGAACATTGCCTCCATATATTTGAAGACAACGATGGGGCATGCCGTGCGGGTGATATGATATGAAGAGGCGAATAAAACGTGGCAGGGAATGGAGGAAGGAGCAGTTAGCGCTCTTATCCGGGCTCATCAGGTCTTACAGGACGGTCGGTATCGCGGGAGTGCGAGGAATAAGAGCCAGTCAACTCCAGCGGTTGAGGCGAGAATTTCGTAAGAACGCTCAGTTACGTGTATCAAAAAACAGTCTGATATCACTGTCACTGAAGGATTGCGGGATGGAAGAGATGGTAGATTACATAGATGACCAGATGGCATTGATACTCACCAATCTCGATGCTTTTGAGCTATACAGACTGGTGGAGGCGAATAAGATCCCGGCACCTATAAGAGCAGGTGCTGTTGCGCCACACGACATAGTGCTGGATGCGGGACCGACTTCTCTCAAGCCCGGACCGATAGTTGGCGAATTGCAGAACCTTGGTATCCCCGCGGGTATAGCAGGAGGCAAGGTGGAGATAAAGAAGAGGACGGTGGTGGTGAAAGAACATGAGAAAGTATCGCCAGAAGTGGCGGACATACTGGCAAAGCTGGAGATATACCCTGTGAAGGAGGGTCTGGATCTGTTTGCGGTATATGACCGCGATGCTGGCGTCTTATTCAAGCCCGAAGTGCTCCGGATAGAACCATCAGAATATCTATCTGAGCTGCGAGAAGCGTCAAAGAAGGCTCTCTCGCTCGCTACGCATATCAGGTATGTATATCCAACCAGATACACGATCGGTGATTTGGTGCGAGAAGCGAGTATGAAGGCGCAGGCACTTGCGTTGAGTATTGCGTATCCAGCGCCATCAACGATAGAGCCTTTACTGCGTAAAGCGCATGCAGCGGCACTGAATCTCGCATTGAATGCCTGTGTATGTAATAAGGAGACGATACCGTACCTGCTGGCGAAGGCGCATGCAGATGCGGAAGCGGTTGCGAAGGTGGTAAGCCGATGATCCCGTACATGCTTGCAAATATTTGCCGTGGATCGTAACCAATTCCGCAGCTCCGGATGAGTCTACACTTCCGATCGTGAAGGATTTGCATTTCAACTCGAAAAGGAAATCCTAAAAAGAGATCTGATGGTGAAGTAAGTAGAAATGGAAGTAAAACTCCTGAGGGTAACAGAAGAAGGAGTGGAACTCGTTGCCGCGGCTGCGAAGGCGAGCGATTCAGAACTGACGCTGAGTGCGACTGAGATAGTTGAGATGATCGTGGATAACGATTACTCATCGGCACTTGAACATATCTACTTCACTTTCGATATCGAGGGTATAAGTGTTGCACTCAGTAGAGAGCTGCTGGAGCATAGAATAGCTTCACATACAGCAAGAAGCACGCGATATAACGAGGAGCAGGGATTCGGATTTTATATCCCCGAGGGTTTAAAAGGCGATGCGGAAGCCATCTACCGGGAAGCGATGAAGAGCGCGAATGACGCCTACACGCGCTTACGAAAGCTCGGTATCGCACGTGAGCATGCGCGGTATGTACTGCCAATGGCGCTCCACACACATTACATACTGACAATGAACGTTCGTAGCCTGATCAATTTCTTCATGCTCCGGCTATGTGTACGTGCGTCACCCGAGATGCGGGAGCTTGCATTACGGCTGTATAAACTCTGCGTGCGGGAATACCCGACGGTATTCTCGAAGATATGGTGTCGGGGCTACACACTGGGTGTATGCCCTGAGAACATGGTGAGACCCCCAAACTGCCCGTTTAGAGGTATAATACCGGCTAAACGCGTGTTGAAACGCGACTTTGAGGAAGAGGCGAGACGTGTGATAGAGCGCGAACTGACTAAAGAACCTCAGTAACAGTCGCGGCTTCTATATCCAGCCCTTTCCATACCACTTTGAACCCCAGTTTTGCCAGTACTTCGTCCGGTGGCAAGCCCATAGCCTCTATGAAGCGCCTCGCTTCCACATATGAACTTATGGCACGCACGCGTGCCTTCAATTCCTTCAACAACTCTCGCTTCACCAGTACCTCTTTGAAGACCACGTAATCCTCAAGACCCGCGCAGACAGCTCTTATGGCTGCCTTACTCACACCATACTGCGATGCAATATCACCTATGCGTACAATACCGGAGTCAAGCTTTAGCGGTACCTCTTTCATGCGTTTCACCTGCCGCTCGATCTCCTCACGCTCCTTCTCCTCAAGATACCGCAGCACCGCACCAACGGGCACCTTCCTGCTGTACTCTATCACCGTATCATGCACCTCATGTATGGAGGAGCATGCGAGATTCCTGTCTATTGCCACGATGATCTCGAAAGGTAGAGCACGAAGCTTGGCTATCTTCCTCCTCAGGTATTCCTCGGTCCAGAAACCCACTATCTCAAAATAAAACTCCAGTGGCAGTTCCCTGTGTATAAACTTGAAATCCGGTATGAATACACCCTTCTCTGTGAATATCGCATCGGGTTCCCTTATCAATTCCCAGTCCCTCGCTGCCGGCAGAGCAGAGAACTCATTATAAAATAGCTCCTCTATTTTGCTGTCAAATGTCAGCTGTTCCTTCTCTTCCCACTGCGGTAGTATATGCCTGCATCTCCGGCTATCAAGTACAAAATGGTATACCCCTGGTTTACCTCTACGAATAACGATCTCGGCATCCATCTTCCACGCACTGCAATTGAGGATATGAGGCAGCAGTTTTGATAGTGCGGTTCCGTAGCGCTCGCTCAACTTCAGCAGCGACAGAGCGCCTTCTATCCTTATTGCTCCTTCGCCTTCTGGTGTATACATCAATCCGAGGTATTTGATTGCGCGAAAAAGCCACTTATAGTTGCCATTAAAGCGTAAGGTCATGCTCGAAGCTCTGAATAGCAGTGTTTGAGCGAGTGCGAGGTTATACAATCTCAGCAGCTCTTCGGGCTTCAAACTCGCAAACTCAGCCAGTATCTGCTCTGATTCACGATCCGCCCATAATGACTCCTCTAACTCATCGGTTGAGACGTTCAATCGCTCCGCAACAGTACGTATAACCTGCATCCGCTCATCATCGTTCGTTATTCTTTTATCACATGCCGCTTCAAATACCGCTCTGCGGGCAACCACAGGCTCTATAACGAATTCTGATTTGAATACACACCTGCGTTCCAGCAGTCTCCTGAGCCCGCGTATCAGTTTGAAATTCGATCCCTGCTCCAGTTCACCCAGTATAGCATCAATATCGCTCTTTCGTTTGCCGGTAAAGCTGCGATAAAGCGTGATGAGCTCTGCTGCCAGTTGCCTGTGTTCTTCATCCAGCGGTACAAATGCCGGGTATATTCTACCCCGTCTTGTAGTTGTGATGAGCAGTTCTGATGGTAACATTATCACCCGGTTGATGATGGCATGGAGCGTGATGCCTTCATTTATTTATCAATACCCCCTATAACTTACTTATTTATACTTCTGCTACAATCGTGCGAGGGGGATGACGAAAGGAAGAGTCAGGCTGGACAGGACGGATAAGGAACTGCTGCAATTGATGCAGGACGAGTTCCCGCTGGCTCGGCATCCGTATGCAGTGCTTGCCACCAGGCTCGGACTCACCGAGGAAGAGGTCTTTGCCAGGGTGAAGCGGCTCTACTCAGAAGGTGTCATTCGCAAGTTGCGTACCATTCTCGATGCTCAGAAGCTCGGTACATGCTCCTCCACACTGATGGCGATGCGAGTGCCGGAGAATGATATGATGCGCGTGGTCAGCATCGTCAATGAGTATATGAGCGTAACGCACAACTATCGGCGTGAGCATGACTACAACCTCTGGTTTACGGTAACCACCTGTGGCGATAAGAACCTGGCGAATACGGTGGAGGAGATAAAGAGGCGGACAGGTATACCGGATTCTGATGTCCTTGATCTCCCCACCACACGCGTATTCAAGATAGACGTCAGATTCAAATTCATAGATGGGGATGATGAGAATGAATGACGAGAAGGACCAGGCAATTCTGCGTATCACGCAGGAGGGGCTACCACTGGATAAGGAGCCATTCAGGGCTATAGCAGCCCAGACGGGTCTAACAGAGGAGGAAGTTATAGCGCGATTGAGGAGATTGAAGAGTATGGGCGTGATAAAGCGGCTGGGTATATCGGTGAATCAGCGTAAAATAGGGATAGTGGCAAATGCCGTTATAGCGTGGAAGGTGCCCGAAGAACTCGTCGAACGCGTTGGTAACATATTCGCATCGCATAAAGAGGTAACGCACTGTTATGAACGCGTGACCATACCGGGCAAGTGGGAATATAACCTGTTTACCGTTGTTCATGGTTATAATCGCGAATCGGTTGAACAATTTGCGAAACGGATGTCCGAGATTGTTGATATCAGGGATTATATAGTCATGTTCAGTAACGAGCAGTTCAAGCGGACGAGCGTCAAGCATCCTTTTTAGGGTGATATGGATGTATATAGAAGACACGTATTGTGAGGCTTTTGAGGGCTTATTTGCACGGATATGCATAACTGCGAGGGATGAGCGATTATTGAAGAGAGCGGCTTATGGCGCCACTGCTCTGCCCTTAACGGTCTTTAATGAATCAGAAGGAGGTGTGGAGAAGTGGCTGAGCGCTAATGATACGCCGGATGGCAGACCCGGCGCGATAGTACAGGTCTGGGTAAAGAACGATCCTGCGAGACTCGAGTACGAGCTGGGGAAGCGTATTCGGCAGGGCATACTGGTGGTGCCAACAACTGCGGTCTTCAATGCGCTCGATTCATCGCTGAGGATAGATACGATGGATAGAGTGGGGCACTGCGGTGACGGTTACGAGACCGTGGAGCGGAGGTTCGGGCGTGAGATGATTGCTGTACCGATAATGATGGGCGAGTTCGTTATAGAGCGGTATCTTGGCTATGCGAAGGGTGTTATGGGTGGTAATTTATGGCTGTATTGCAGTACAGAGTCCGCGGCACTGGAAGCGGGCGAACGTGCGGTCGAAGCGATACGTGATGTTGATGGCGCGATCACGCCGTTTGATATCTGTGCAGCGGGTTCAAAACCACAGACTCGCTATCCCGAGATAGGTCCCACCACCAATCATCTCTACTGTCCAGCATTGCGAGCATTAAAGGGCTCGAAGGTCCCTGAGGGTGTGAATAGCATTCCTGAGATAGTTATAAACGGGCTGTCACTTGATGTGGTGAAGAGCGCCATGCGGGCTGCAATTGAGAATGTTAGTGATGTTAGCGGTCTATCGGGCATATCAGCCGGCAATTATGGCGGTAAACTCGGCAGATACAGGATTCATCTGCACGAGTTATTGCCGTTTAAATAGAAAATTTATTATGGACTGATGGGGGTGATAGCCGTAATCATTTATGCTGCTTCTCCAGAAGCAGCAGTGTCAGAACCATAAGGCAAACATTAAGAACTAAATCACGAGCTGTTTCTCGTATCTCGTCAGGTTCTCACAGCCTTTTCTGCGCACCACCACCATGTCCTCCAGCCGTACACCGCCCGATCCCGGCTCGTATAAGCCCGGCTCTATTGTTATCACGTTACCTGCGCGTAACACGCTGTCGTTATCACCAACGCTCGGGCTCTCATGCACATCCAGTCCAACACCATGCCCGGTGAAGTGAATGAAACCTCTTGATTCTGCTTCCCGGGTTCTCAGTGTCTTATAACCCATATCCTCAAAGATATCACATACAAGATTGTGTACGTCGGCGCATTTCACACCATCACGGACGATCCTTTCCGCCGATTCCTGTGCGTATTTGACCGCATCGTACATCTCTTTTATTCGATCCGGGGGCTCGCCACGGGATACCGTCCTCGTCATGTCAGCGAAATACCTGCCGGATTTCAATCTCGGGAAGATATCGATGATGACAGGTTCGTGCGCGAAGATAGCGCCGTGCCCCGATGCGTGCGGGTCTGCTGATTGCGTGCCACTCGCCACTATCGGCTCACCACCGTCACAGCTACAGCCCGAATCAATAAGCGCATGTTCAATACGTGCTTTCACATACTCTGAGGTCAGTATCTCACCATTTACGATCAGCCGACCTGCATCATCTATACCCGCACCCCGTATAGTATCTATTGCGATCCGCATTGCATGTTCACATGCGCGTTGCGCTGCTTTTATGTGCTGTATCTCCCATTCAGCCTTTATCTCACGCCGCTTTGTCAGATCTGACTCCTCCACCGGAGTTACGGTTATCCCATCATTCCGTAACGCATCTGCGATATAGACCGGGAAATACTTCGGTACTTCTACTTCTTCAATACCGGCGTCACGCAGTGCCTTTAACACGATCTCTTCTAATCTGGTATCACTGCCATCATAATCCGCTGTTGTACGAATCTCGCTCAGAATAGATTCCTTCTTCGCTCGCTCGTACTCCATTGGCGATACGATAAGCATACCTTTGCCCTCAGCGTTGCGGATATAAATGAAGTTATCAAGGGATAGGAATCGAGTGGCGTAGTACATATCCGCGTTATACATGCTACCACTGACCATGAGAAGAGGTTTCATCTCGGGCTCACCATATCAAAAATATGCAAAGCATAACTAACTAATGATTATTTCTTTTTATCATCTTGCCATTGATAGATGGGTAGCATAGATAGAGAAGATGAAGGCACTGGAAAAGCTGTTCGATAAGATAGACATAACGAGATACGGTGTGAAGAGGCTGGTAACCGTGCCGTTAGTATTACTATTTGCAGCATTGCTCATACTCGGATATACGCAGATGAGTACCGGTTCGCCTGTCGGGCTGGGAATGGATTTCAGGGGTGGTACGATGGTGAAGATACCAGCGGATAAGAGTCCCGACGAGTTGAGATCAGATTTCGCGGATTTCCCGCTCGTTCTCGTTGGGAGTACGGGCATTGGTAACGAGAAGCGGCTGGAATTCGATATGTCCAGTGAATCGCCGGATTATCACAGGCTGCTTGATAAGCTTGATGAGGAATATAAGGGCTTGTATGTAATAAAGAGTGTGAGTCCCGTATTTGGTAAGCAATATCAGCAGCAGGCATTGCAAGCATTGCTAATTGCGTTCTTTCTGATGGCTGTGGTGGTATTTATAGTATTTCGCACATTTGTGCCGTCATTTGCCGTTGTGCTGTCTGCATTCTCGGATATAGTCATTGCAACTACCTGCATGGACATTATAGGTATGAAGCTATCGCTCGGTACGGTAGCGGCATTGCTCATGCTTATAGGCTATTCTGTGGATTCTGATATCCTGCTCACGACCAATCTGCTCCGTAAGAAGGGCGAGCTGAAGGAGAACCTGAGAAGAGCGATGAAGACCGGGTTGATGATGACTTCCACCACCATTGTCGCTATCTCAGCGATGTTCGTCGTATCTTTTGTCGTTGATATCACCATATTGAAGGATATATCGGTCGTGTTACTCTTCGGGCTCGTTATGGACCTGATGAACACGTGGTTACTGAATGCGGGCATATTGAGGTGGTATGTGGAGAGGAAGGAGGCGAAGAAGCTGACGAAGCGGATGGCGTATGCGAAGCGTGGGGTCAGGGCGGGTGCCAGAGCGAGTATTAATAAGAATAAGAGGAGATAATGATCAGGGTCATCGTGAAGCGATGGCATACAGGATTTTGATAGTGGGGTTGAGGGATAGAGATGCGGGTAAGACCAGCCTTGCTACTGCGTTACTGGCTTATTTGTGCGAGTGCGGGTATTCAGCCTGTGGTTTCAAGCCACGTGCGGGGAACAGTATATGGTATGACTATGACATAGTGGAGGAATCGTTATCGGCGGGCAGGCTCTATGGCAGGGATGCGAAGAAGCTCAAGCTCGCTTCCGGCTGCGAAGAGAAGGAAGAGTTCATCAATCCATTCCACAGGTTATGGTCAGAGCCGCCCCACATCGATCCTGTGACAAGGATCCCTTATTTCATCGTTGATCGTATAACGTTATGGCATAAACGGTCGGAGCCGACGAATATAGTGGTGGTGAATGATGCTCTGCCCGGCGAATACAGATACGATGAATCGTTATTCCAAGGTCTGTATGATTCAGCCACGCATATCTTCCATGTTCGTGACCTGGATACGTTGAACAAACTGACGAGCGAGTATTATGATCTTGCAGCCGAGCTGGTATTTGGAATGATGGATAAGAGCAACGATTTCATTGTTATCGAGAGTTATTCAGATGTAGCACTGCCATACAGTGGTCTGAACGATTTGGACGCGGTTATAGGTATAAAGCCTGGTGAGATACGGATATATGAGCCTGAGAAGTATCTCACTGCGGTACAGCTCGAAGCCACGATACGAACCGGTGAGCTGTCCACAGCATGTATAGAAGAGCTGCTGAAGCCGGTGAGGGTGATAAAAGTACCACCGTTCAGGTCTGACTCGATACCGCAGGAGTTGAAGAAGCGGGTACGTGCTATACTGGAAATTTAA
>JAODGP010000015.1 GCA_025464345.1 Methanosarcinales archaeon
GGCAGTTTAGAGGTATATTGCAACCCGCCGGGAGAACATCCAAGTCAGGTAACCTCGCCATCTTCTGACCCCGGCTATCCTGTGC
Organism: Methanosarcinales archaeon; assembly: GCA_025464345.1. GTDB lineage: Archaea > Halobacteriota > Syntropharchaeia > Alkanophagales > Methanospirareceae > G60ANME1. Next base: position 86 of record JAODGP010000015.1, read on the forward strand.
CGGAACTGCCAACGATGATACTGCTTGGTGTGGGATTGCTCGCAGTGGCGGGATACGCAGGATTGAGGCGTAAGAGGTGATGAAGGAGCTACATCGGGCAGCGATTATCTGCGCCAGGAGCAAAAACGAAGTTGTAACACTTTTTTTAACTTTTTTACTTTTTTACCCTTTTATGGCTGAGCTGTTGAGATGAACAGGAACAGAAACAGGAAGATATACTTTTATTACATCCTGATTGCAGTATTTTATCCCATAGTGAAGGTGATTTGCTATATCAGCGGTCTTGTTTATCTGCGTGGAGTGGTATACGGGTTAATTGCGGGTGCTGTGACAATCAGCATTGGAATTCGCGCTTACAATGAATACATGGATATGGTGAGAGACAGGAGTTTGTGGCACTGGCTCGCGGCTATAATACCTCTAATCATTATTCCACTAACTCCTGTCATTATGATTCTGCATCTGGGGCTCAAGACGGTTCTGATGGAGAAAATGACACCTTTTGTGCTATTTGAATGTATCGCAGGTGCTCAATTCATCGTAGCCATATTGATGTTTCGAGGTTTGATATTCAAACGAGGGATGGATAAGCAGGAGATGCCCCGTGTGGGATTTGCAATAATGAAGACGGTATTAACCCTGCGCAGCCTGTTTAAAAAGCCAGACCGGATATTACGAGAGATAGGGCTACAGAGAGGGCAGACTCTACTGGATTACGGCTGCGGAATAGGCAGCTTCAGCATCCCGGCAGCGAGGATAGTAGGCGAAGATGGTACTGTTTATGCGCTGGATATCCATCCTCTGGCTGTAAAGGCGGTTGAGAAAGAGATTAAGAAGAGAGGGATATCGAACGTCAAAACGATTCTCTCAGCACGGGAGACAGGATTGCCAGATGAGAGTGTAGATGTTGTTCTGCTATTCGATGTGCTTCAGATGGTGAGCGAGAGGGAGAAATTGCTGGAGGAACTGCACAGGGTATTGAAATCCGGCGGCTTCCTCTTTGCCACCGCAGAACATCTCGACCCGGAAGAATTTATGAGCATCTTTGCACGTGGGGATTTGTTCACTTTGGTTGAGCGAAGAGGAGAGATATTCAAGTTTGAGAGGAAATGAGCAGGAATGTCTTCTTTATTGGAAGTCGAGTGGGAATTTCAGTGAATGAGTGAACGGGCTTTCTGTCTTCTCCCGCCTTATCTTAGACGAAGGCGGACCGTACAACCACAATTGACCAACCCGTGAGACGGGAATATTTTGTATTTTCACCTTGTACTCACCTCCGCCATTATCCATTCAATTCAGAACTGACTTCTTTCCATTTCCTGCGCCCCTTCCAGCGAATCCAGCCTTCACCTATTATACCACAGACGAAAGGGAGAGGGGTAGCCATGAACGCCATGCAGGCACCCAGTGCGATAATCCTGTTATGGCGGCGCATCTGATACACCCTCCCTAAAGGGTCGTCCGGTAGATGCCCCACCCCGTTGAAGGATGCGAGTAGTCTCTTACCCACACCATGGGCAATCTCCATATTCCACAGAATCCAGTGTCGGAGAGGAGCGGTTCCGCCTCCGGGGTTCGTCTCTCTCTGCCTGATTGCCAGGTATAAATCCTCAGCAGATTCACCCGGGAATTCTGTATAAGCATCTCCCAGCATCTCCGGTGAGTGTGCATCGCTTCCCCCCGTATGTGCGAAAGCCAGTCCTGCCTCCCTTTTGGCTAACCTGTTCACGTACGCGTCACGATGAGCGGCGTTCAGTACCTCCACGCCGTCCAGACAGAACTCGCTAATCCGTGCTCCAAGGCTCGGACAGCGGTAGCTGAACGGGTGTGGCGCCACAGCCAGACCATCCTGGTCATGGATAATCTCTATGGTTTCGGCTGCTGAGAGCCCCTTCGGAATACGTTCCTGCAAAAAAAGCCCCAGAACCTCGCCATCTACGGTGGTGACCTCTTCTCCTGCTACAACCTCAATATCTAAACCCTTTTCACGCACATATCGCTGCGCCCTCCAAGCTCCCTTTATTTCGTTGTGGTCGGTGATGCAGAGGACGTTTAACCCCTTCTTCATCGCTGTGTCAACCATTGTCTCCGGTGGCGTGACTGACTCGGGATAAGGGATAAAGCCCACCTTGCTGAACCCGGAATAGTGGGTATGGGTATGCAAATCAGCACGACTAAGCATACCGGTCATGGTCATGGTTCACATCATTCCCTGTTCTGGGGAGGTATATAAAAAGATGATATATATACTTCACTATTTCTATAAACAAGAGAAATATATATATTTGGTCTGAATATATAACAAAACCCAAAATGTATATAGATGAGGAGGGGAAGATGAAAGTGGGTGTGAATTCGCGACTGGTGCGCGAGATCTCTGGTGGACCTTTGAGTCTCTCTTATCTGGACGTGGAGCTTATAGAACTGGGCTTCGATGACGTCCCCATGCTGAGCAGCTCGCTCGAGATAAATCATGCGATGCTATGGGCTCTTGATTCGTTCGACGTCTCGTTCTCGTTACACGTCCCCACGTCAGATGCGAGGGAGCTGAATCTGAGGGTTGACCTTGGCAGAATGAGCCGCCACAACTTCATAGTTATGGAGTGCGTCTTCGAGATTGCTTCGCTCCTTGATGTGAGACACGTCGTCATCCATGGCGGTGACATCATTCCAGAGCACTGGGGTAGATTCGCGGGCATTTCATATCGCAAAGCGTTCCTGAACACTGTCAGGAACCTCAAGACGCTCGCTCAGTTAGCACGTGATTATTCACTCATGCTGTGCCTCGAGAATCTCGATGACAACAGGGTAGGAAGTTTGCCTGTTGAGCTTCTCGCACTCCTTCATGACGCGGATGCTGATAATATCTCCGTAACTTTCGATACCGGGCACGCATTCATCATTGCAGAACGATATGGCATCTCGCTCAGTGAGTTCTTCGATATACTCCATCCGTTCATAAAACACGTACACCTGCACGACAATGATGGCATCTCCGACCTGCACTTACCGCTCGGCGAGGGTAAAATAGACGTGTGTAGTGTGCTCAGAGATATCTGGGATATTCAGCCTGAAGATGTAGTTCTGGAGATAAAGAGCTTCTCTGACCCTGAGAATGTAAAAGAGAGCATAAAGGCGGCGAGGTGTGACTTTCATTCGCTGGTGATGCTTCATCCATGAACACCGGCAGGAATGCAGAGTTGCCAATCCTGGATAGCCTGTTACTGGTGATGGTCACCGGGAAGATTTGAGAGGGGTTTTCAGAGACCTGTATATGAGATATATAAATGCCAGGTAAATAAAGAAAGCGAGCGAAATGATTGATATGAGCGAGTTAAAGAGCGAGGAGGCGGCATACCAGCATACACTGCCAAACGTGTATACAGAGAGGATTACCGCCGTAACCATACTTACTATTATCCTCATCTCCTATCTCTCTTCTTCTTTGGCATCCGCTTTGATATTGGTTGCCTATATAGTATCCATAGTGTATATAGTGAGTCTTGTTTTACTTCCATTCCTGAATCTAAAACACCGGGTGGCGATTACATGGCAAGGGAAAAGGGCAAATTTTAGGCGAGGTTAGCGAGTATGAGCACTCACATGGAAGACCTTTATTAAGCGCTACTGTTGTAATTTATATAAAAGAGTATATCTACCCCTCTATCAAAGTGCAAACCGTAAGAATGCCTTCCCTGTATGCAATTACCGCATTGGTATCAACAGCCAGTCTACCACTCACCTTCAATTTTCTCAAACTCCTCGTCAATAAGTTTCTGCATCGCTTCCGCCTCTTCGTGTGTTAGTGTCCCTACAAGTTCACGCAGGCTTTTCCTGGCAGGATGCGAGCAGAGAATTATCAGCACTCTCTCGTGTTCCTTAATACCTTTTATA
>JAODGP010000096.1:0-7672 GCA_025464345.1 Methanosarcinales archaeon
AAAAAGATTCATTGCCCGCAACTCTCCACTCGCTTCGGTGCTACCGCACACAGATACCAGGCTGGCTACGCTATGCTTCGCCCAAATGCCGTGTCATACATCTTCAAATCGGTCTTCGAGCTTCTTCAGTATGTCTGGTAATGTGGTGTACTCCATGTCCTCCATCGGTAATCTGTGTGGCTCAAACGGTCCATGTGCCCTCACATAGTCTGCTATCTCCTGCGCTTTACTCCTTGCGAGGTCAAATGCGGGATCGTCAAAGAGGTCTGCTGGTCCCACCAGCCTGCCATGACTTATCTGGAATCCCGCTGCAATCACCCGTGGCGGTCCATCAAACCTGGTACACTGCGAGTATCTGAACGGCACAGGCACTATTGGACCGTTATGCGAGCCTCGCATCCAGCCACTCACGAGGAAAGGCAGCGAGAATGGCTCTAAAACCTCGCCCAGTGCGGGCAAGCCGCTCTGTGCACGTACGAGAGCAACCGGGTCATCCTTACCGACATACTTGCCCGCGATAAAATACAGTTTCTCCGTACTTATGACCGCTACGGGCTCATCCCCCGGCAATGGGCTCGTATCCTTCGGATACACCCGCTTTATCACGTACCTGCTCTTCGCTCCTATAAGTGCAAGCAGGTCGTATAACTCCTCCGGACATCTCAGAATCACCCTCTTCCGCTCCTTTATGTCCCATACCTCGAAGATAAAACCGTCATGCATCACAGGGTCAATGACAAGCCCGGCAGTGGTGAACGGGTCTGCAAACATCTTATAGATGGGCAAATTAAACGCACCCGGCTCGGTCTTGTCCATCATAAACGCCACCAGAGGTTCAGAACCACGCTCCGTGAACTCCATCTCGGCTATGCCCGGTCCCATACCTCTTATATTACCACTGAACGCATCTGCAAGCAGATCCTGACCCGCACCGTGCAGTTTGAGCTCCTTCGCCACCTCCGTCGCAGCTTCAAACGTATCCCACGCAAGCCCATGTATATCGCTTGAATCCACGCCTTTACGATGGCTCATCAATAACTGCAGGTCGTCACCCGCATTCAATACATGATAACTTATAAGCAACCCTTCCCTCTTCGCCCTCTCCAGCCGTTCATTCGCCTTCGCCTTCAACTCCTCCCGGACAGTCGAATGCCCCGGGAAACCACCTACGTCCGCCTTTATCAAGCTTACCGTTATCTTCTCCATCATCTTACCTCATATCTCTTTCGCTTTCAAACAATTAAAAGTATCCCCGCATTGATACCCTGCGTCTTCCACAGATACAATCAAGCGGACGAGAGTATGTGTCTTGATATTTCGTCCCGCTCCTCCTGCTCCTCTTTTAGCCGGTCGCCGCGGCTGAAACACTCTTCCGCCTTCGCTTCGTCTCCCATGAGCTTATAAACCTGACCGAGGTTATAGTATGTGGAGACGCCCCCATCTATGAGGTAATCCCTGAGGTTCAATGCAGCGTTGAAGAACCCGATTGCCATCTCGTAATCCTCAAGACTCGCATATGCAACACCACAATCGTTACATGCCTTAGCCAGAGTGGGCAAAATGGGCTCCTTCTTCACTATCTCCTTGTACACCTGTATCGCATCTTCAAACCTGCCGTCAGCAAGGTATTCCTCACCGACAATTAGCAGCTCCTCCGCTGCCTTCTCCCTCAACTCCTCCAGTTTCTCCTCTTCCATATATTAATAAAAAATCTCATTATATATAAACGAAACGAAAGCATAAGGTTTAAGAAGACCGATTTACTTATCCTCTAAGCATGGTAGAGAAGAGCATAGCGGAGATAAACGAGCGGATACGTGATGGAAGCGTTCATGTTGTCACTGCGGACAGAATGAGTGAGCTTGTGGAGGAACTGGGTGCTGAGCGTGCGGCACGCGAGGTTGACGTCGTTACCACCGGAACTTTTGGTCCCATGTGCTCCTCAGGCGTGTTTATCAATTTCGGTCACGCGGATCCGCCGATAAAGATGCAACGTGTATGGCTGAACGAGGTGGAGGCGTATACGGGTATCGCGGCGGTTGACGCCTATCTCGGTGCGGCGCAGCTATCAGTGGATAAAGGCGAGGAATACGGCGGTGGACATGTAATAGAGGATTTAGTAGCCGATAAACAGGTGGATATGCGTGCTAAAGCCTACGGCACCGACTGTTATCCACGCAAAGAGATAGAGACGACACTGACGATAGAAGACCTGAATCAGGCGATAATGGTGAACCCAAGGAACGCGTATCAGCGTTATAACGTTGCAACCAACTCCACGGAACGTACTCTCTATACCTATATGGGCACGTTATTACCGAATTACCGGAATGCCAATTATTCTGGTGCCGGTGCACTATCACCACTGATAAACGATCCGGACTATGAGACCATAGGACCCGGTACGCGGATATTCCTATGCGGTGCAAAAGGCTATGTAATAGGTATGGGTACGCAGCATAACCCGACTAAAGGTTTCGGCACCCTGATGGTCACCGGCAATCTCAAAGAAATGAGCCCGGAATTCTTGCGTGGCGCAACCTTCTTCGGGTATGGTGCAACGCTCTATGTCGGCATCGGGATTCCTATACCTGTATTGAACGAGCGGATAGCGCAGAAGACAGGGATAAGGGATGCGGATATAAGGACCGAGGTGCTCGATTATGGCGTTTGCCGGCGTGAACGACCGGTAGTGCGAGAGGTGACATACGAGGAGTTGAAATCCGGTATGATTGAGATAAATGGTAAAGAAGTACCAACTTCGCCTCTTTCCAGTTTCTTCATGGCTGACCGAGTGGCGAAAGAGCTGAAGGAATGGATAGAGCGAGGCGAGTTCTTTTTGACTTTGCCTGTTGAACGTCTGCCCCGTGATACACCGTTCAAGCCGATGAAACAGACCAGGGAGCTACCACTGGTCAAGGATGTCATGATACGCGAGGTCAAGACGATAGGTGAGGGCGCCACCATAGCAGATGCCGCTAAATTGATTCTGGATACACAGAACACGCATATACCGGTCGTGGCAAAGGATGGCAGGCTGGTCGGGATAGTCACTGCATGGGATATCTCAACCGCGGTGGCGCAGCGGCACGAGGGTCTGGCAGAGATAATGACGCGGAAGGTGATAACCGCGGATGAAGAAGAGCCCTTAGAACTGGTAATACGTAAATTTGAGCGCTACAACATATCCGCATTGCCGGTTATTGACCCTGAGATGCGGGTCATCGGGATGGTAACAAGTGATGAGATAAGCAAATTGATAGGCAAACGGAGGAGATGGGAGTGGAAACTAAAATTGTAGCTCGGTCATAACTTTCATGCTCGCAATCGCACCTGCAATCAGGCTCGCATAGTACGTGCTCAATCGCAGCAATAGCGTGAATAGCCCCAGTAAGTGCGTACCCACGAGCGTATGGTAGAGATAAGCGATGCTGAGCTCGGAGATGCCGCTGCTACCGGGGCTCAAAGGCACCGCAGCAATTACGAGGATGATGAATTGCGCCGCAACGGAATAAATCCAGAACGGATCTGCACCCAGTCCGAGTAGCAGGAACGAGGGTATTGAGAATTCCACGAGCCAGAAAGCGACCGTCAAAATAAAAGCGGTTATCAGGGTCTTCTTCCCTTCTCGCCTGAGCCTCTTATGCGCTTCGTAGAAATTCTCCAGCTCGTGATAGAGCCAGTCACGTACTCGCTCCATCCTGTGCACCCTCAGCTTTGAGAACAGCCAGTTAATGAACAGTTTCAGCCTGTCTGGCTTCGCCAGCCCATACGCTATCAGTATAACACCGAGCAGCAGGATGATGCCCATGATCGTGAAGAATAACGAATGCCGGGGCATCACAGCTCTGAAGAGTATGAAACCCATCGCAGCACCTGCCATACCGACCATGAAATCCTGTGATCGTTCACCCAGTACAACAGCGGTACTGTCCCCCACTGTGAGTCCGTTCCGTTTCAGCAGGTATATACGCACAGGTTCACCGCCGAATTGGGATGGCGTTATGCATGCCGCGAAGAGACTCGTAAGGACTATCTTCACCGATTGCGTGAATCTCAAATCGTCGCTCTTATCTATAAAATCACTTATCACCTTCTGCCTCAGGCTCCATATGAGCCATGCGAGCATGTGCATGCCCAGTGCAACTGTGAGGAAGAGGGGGTTAATCGTTTTAATCGCCACGAAAGTCGCGGATGTTAGACGGTAAGGCGAGAAGATGAGGATATACACGAGTGTGAGTATGCTAATAGAAATAGAAGAGCTGAGCAGCACCTTTTTGCGACTTTCCATAATCTGATCTTTGAACCTGAGCTTTAAAATGTTTAGTCAATGCTCGTCACCATCTTGAAATCAACCACATAGCAGCCTGATTCCAGCACCCTGATGGGATTCAAATCCGCTTCCAGTATCTCCGGGAACTCCGTACATAACTGAGAGAACCTGAGCAGTATATCAATGAGCGAGTTGATATCAGACATTGGCTCGCCACGCACACCCCGTAGTATCCTGTAAGCCCGGACTTTACGTATCATCTCTTCCGCATCTCTCTTACTGAACGGCGCAATTCTGAATGACACATCCCTGAAGACCTCAACGTAGATACCACCCAGCCCGAACATAACAAGAGGACCGAAATGCCTGTCACGCTTCATACCGATGATCACCTCCCTGCCGCCGCATATCATCTGCTGTACGAGAACGCCCTCGATACGTCTCGCACTGGTGTATCTCTCACCCCTCCGCACTATCTCGAAGAAACTATCCTTTACTGCTTCTCGCTGTACGTTGAGCTTCACACAGCCCACATCGGTCTTGTGTACTATATCGGGTGACAGGATCTTCATTGCCACGGGATAACCAATTCGATCGGCTATCTCAAGCGCTTCATCCGCACTTACTGCCTTACCATACGCCGGTACAGGAATACCATAAGCAGTTAGCAGTTCGTAGTCCAGTACCTGCTTATCCTGCAACTGCTTCCTGATACGGCGAGTATCCACATCGAAATGCGGTGGTGGCTCATATACTCGTGCCTGCTCGTAGTCACAGACCGCTTTGAGCGTCTTCACCGCCCTCACCGGGTCGAAATAGTTCGTTATTCCGTGCTCCCTCAGCAGTTCAACCGCCTCAGTCACCGATTCGCCACCCATGAATACCGGAATGACCGGTTTCTGTGCTTCTGCCGCCAGGACATATCTGCTCGCCTTATCAAAATCTACCGGTGCAGTGGGAGAGAGGATGGCGATGATTGCACTCACATGCTCGTCCTCTGCAACTATCTCCAGCGTGGTACCAAATCTCTCTGATGTGGCATCACCACGCACGTCAACCGGGTTATATGAATTGGCGAGCCGGAGTGGCAGGAGCTTATCCATCGTGGTGCGCTGAAATGTAGCGAGTTTCAAGCCGTATTCCTCCACTGCATCCGCAGCCATAACACCGGGACCACCGGAGTTCGTTACTATCGCTATGCCACCGCCCGTCTTTATGCTCCTGATTCGTGAGAGAGTGAGTGCGAAATCGAAGAGCTCTTCTATTGATTCCGCTTCTACAACGCCCGATTGCTCAAATGCCGCTTTGAACGCTTCCACACTGCCCGCTATGCTACCGGTATGACTGGAAGCCGCTTTAGAACCCGCTTCGGTCTTACCGCTCTTCATCACCACCACCGGCTTCGTCTTTGACAGCTCGCTCGCCACATGCATGAACCTGCGTCCATCACTCACATCCTCAAGATACATCGCTATCACCCTGGTATCGCTATCGCCAGCCAGGTATTCCAGGAAGTGGCATTCATTGAGTACCGCTTTGTTACCGAGTGATACGACCTTACTGAAACCAACGCCCGCCGCCTTAGACCAGTCAATAACGGCGAGAGCGAATGCGCCTGATTGACTGAGGAACGCTATACTGCCCTTATCGGGCATGGTCCTGCCGAAAGTCGCATTCAGATTCGAATACGTATCTATTACACCCAGGCAATTAGGACCCACAAGCCTCAGGTCGTATTCCCTGCTGATCCTGATAAGCTCGGATTCGAGCACCGCACCTTCGCGACCCGCTTCTTTGAAGCCCGCGGAGATCACAACCACGTCCTTTACGCCTTTCGCTCCGCACTGAACCAGCACGTCCGGCACATTACCCGCGGGTATCGCGATAACAGCGAGGTCTATTTCATCCTCTATGGCATTCATAGAGGGATAACATCTCAATCCCAGTATATTCTCGTACTTCGGATTGACTGCATAGACACGCAACGCGGGAGATGCCATCAAATTCCTGAGTATCGTATTGCCGACTTTACCTTCTCCTGGCGTTGCACCGACCAGTGCGACCGTTTCCGGTTTGAAGATCTTATCAAGCATCATACCAGGCGATGTCCGTGCTTGTCTATCTCACCCGCTTTTATTCGTGTTGACGATATCGGCTTTCCGTCATCCGCCTTCGCATGGTCTACCTTCACTATCTTTATCGGCTTCCTGCCACGTGCACGTCTCAGCTCGTTTATCTGTAATGCGACGTCGTAAGTCTCAGGTGATATGATGATGTAATCTATATCCTCATCCAGGGTCACACCATATCTATCTTCCAGCTCCACAGTTCGCACTCGCACATGATATTCCCTGTACATGTACTGAGCCACATTGGCTGCTCTTACCCGATAAGGGAGAACCAGCCTCCTCTTAGCCTTCGCCATCCTGTCCGATGTTATGCCTATGACTATCTCGCCATCGCTACCACTCAGCTCGTATGCCTGCCTGAGCAATCTTTTATGCCCGTCATGTAAGGGATCAAATGTGCCACCTATCACCACTCGTCTCTTACACATGAGATTATATTTATATGCTGTTAATGAAAACACCAGAACATAGATAAACGCCGAGTATGCGGGGTGATAGAATGGTGCTGAGTAGAGAAGAGATTTTGAGTGCGATCTACCATTGTGTGAAGTGTAAGTTATGCAGTATAGCGTGTTTCCATCCTGAGGAAGAATGGCTACCGCTGTGTCCAAGCGGGCAGTTCTACGGCTATCAGGCGTTCTATGCACCCGGCAGTGTTGAGATAAGACTGCCAGAGCTGTTTGAGGCGATGCGGCGTGTGCTGGTGGCGGAGGGCTGGGCACTTGATGCGTACGGCGAGGTTGACAGGAAAAGATACAGTAACAAATATCAGGATGCAGACGTTCTTTATTTCATAGGCTGTACCGCTCGATACAGGGTACCTGAGATCGCTGATGCCATGATTGGTATATTCGATAAGTTGGGAATAAGATATCGCGTGATGGAAGAAGAGTGGTGCTGCGGTTCTGGTGGCGGTGTAAAGTCCTGATGCTGCTCGCTTTCGAACTCTCAGGTGAGCATGAGACATTACCTGCGGCTGAGGTCCTCGCATGTCTGCGTGCTTATAACATCAATTACGAGGTGAAGTTACATACAGAAGGCATACTGGTGCTGGATTCAGCTTCAGCTTCAAGAGCGCATATAGTGGAGATCGCTAAGCGGCTGGGCATGACTCGACGCACATACGAGGTACTGAGTATGTCATGCGAGGAGGATATGGAGAGGCTATTGAAGGATGCAGAGCTGGAAAAGTTCATGCAGATTGGTGATACTTTTGCGGTTCGTGTGCGGAAGTCGCGGGAGACAAGAAAAAGAACAAGAAAAAGAACAA
>JAODGP010000096.1:7810-8285 GCA_025464345.1 Methanosarcinales archaeon
CTTTCTCACACTGCTACTTCACAGGATGGATAAGAGCCAGTTTGAAGGTAGGAGACCGCATATGCGACCTTTCTTCGCACCCGGCGTGATAATGCCGAAGTTTGCACGGGTTCTGGTGAATCTGAGTGGAGTGAAGCCCGGTGAGCTACTCCTTGACCCGTTCTGTGGCACCGGCGGGATACTGATAGAAGCGTGTATGGTGGGTGCTATGCCCACAGGAATGGACATACAGGAGAAGATGGTGCGTGGTGCAGCTCAGAATCTGGATTTTTATAATATGGAAGCGCATTTAGCAGTGGGAGATGCCACCAGGCTACCACTGAAAGACGATAGTATAGATGCAATCGTCACTGATCTGCCGTATGGACGTGCATCTCCAGTTGCGGGTGATCTCTTTGAAGCGGCTTCGAGTGAGCTGTTCAGGGTGGTGAAGCGTGGCAGGAATGCTGTTATCGTATTCAATTCGCCTGTTTTG
>JAODGP010000097.1:0-9374 GCA_025464345.1 Methanosarcinales archaeon
ACCGCACTCAGCAGTCTGGGCTTGTATCTCTATGCAGGCATCGGTATTCTCTGCATAATACTATCACTCGGCATCGCCAATTATCTCAATTATGGCGCACTACCATTAGCGGAGCTGACGGGCATTGCCATGACGAGAGGGTTGGCGATTTCGTTCGTCGTGGAAGTGGGAATCGCGATAACGGTGATGGCGATCTTCGCATCCATATTCTTCGACCTGGCATGGAAGCCTGAGGATGAAGGAGGTGAGCAGTAGGATATGATGGAATGGCTGGTGGAAGAAATACTGGCGAAGTATAATTACTGGATTTCCATAGTACTGATGCTTATAGGGTTCTATGCGATGATAGCGAAGAACAACCTGCTGAAGAAGCTCATAGGGTTGAATATATTCCAGACCGCAATCATACTCTTTTTCATATCGCTCGGTGATGTCTCCATAGGTGGCTGGGGCGGCGGAGTAACAGAGCCGATAGTAAAAGGAACGTTACCATGGGCTGCTGCCGGGCACGTAGCAGAGGAAGGGGTGGTGTATGCCAATCCTCTGCCGCATGTGCTCATGCTGACTGCGATCGTGGTGCTCGCAGCAACAAGCGCTGTTGCTCTCGCACTTGTGATAAGAATACACGAGGAGTACGGCACGATAGAGGAGGATGAAGTGATCGAGAAGGAGCGAGAGCGTGGTGTTTAGTTTTGTTTGATGTCATCTTCGGATTGTTATTACATCCGCATCTTTTGTGATTTCAAATTCGACATCGCTCAGGAACTGTTTCGTTACATACATGTTCGTCCTGAGGTGCTCGGTCATTTCACGAACCCTCAGCTCTGAACCTCCTTCTGCGAGTGCTATATAGGGTATGAGCTGGTCTGCGAGGTGTATATCCACGGTGGCGCTGCTGTTGAGCTCTTTCAGTATCTCATGTGCAGCTTCTTCTCCCACAAGTTCCGCTCGCTTGCCAGGTTTACCGAGTGCACTGCCACCCTTGTAGCCCTGCCAGAGCGTGATACCACTGCCTGTGGCTATGTTTACCGGCTGAGCCCTGCCCGCATCTTCCACATCTATATCTATCCCGGCACTGTAACCCGAATCGTGCAATACACGTGTTGCTGCTTTTGCCTGCCGCTCGCTCACATGTAATGGCAGTCCACGGGAGTGAGATATACCTCTAACAACCGTTGTTTTATCTTCATGGGGTTTAAAGCCATGTAAATTGCCCTTCACAGGATATATCCGAGCCTGAACGATACCGCCACCCTTCGGGTAATACCCCCGCCGCTTCAACACTAAATGGACATCGCAGCCCATCTCACGCAGGGCTTTCAGGAATACGCTGTTGTAGTAATCGATGGGTGGTGCCCAGAGCACATCCGTTCCACCAGTCACGGTTACCACCGTCTCGCCTTCTGCGAATAGAGCAACGGGGATGAGGCACTGTAATAAGAGCGTTATACTACCCGCGGTACCTATGTTCAACTCAGCATGGACACCTCTCAAATCGCCTGGCTGGAACATCAGATTCTGAGAACGCAATTCCAGACCTCTGGTTTCTCCGCATGATAATAGCTCCACTGCCTTTATTGCATGCAGATGCTGGGCAGCCAGACCCGGATTCGGTCTGTTTGCCCTTATGTTGCGTATCTCCACGCCCTGCCCGGTTATTGCTGCGAGTGCTATCGCAGTTCTTATTATCTGCCCGCCTCCCTCTCCAAATGAGCCATCTATCTCTATCATGATAGTGTGTGCCAGTATCTTCTCTGTACAGACTTTACCTCCTCTACACGGTTCTTTACTGCTTCTGTTGTCGCTACCTCGCGCTCTGCCACTGTATCAGGCGAGAGCATGGCACTGACCACTGCGGAAGCCGATTCAGCAATAGCATGCAGGTCATAGCCACCTTCAAGCGTTGCTACGAGCCGGTCATCGCTGTAATCTGCCGCTATTTTTTTCATTACTTCCATAAACAGCCCGAAGCCACGGGAAGAGACATTCATAGAAGCGAGCGGGTCTTTTATATGGGGATCAAAGCCCGCTGATATAAGTACAAATTCGGGTTTGAACTCCATCGCTATCGGCAGCAGTATGCTATTAAATACATAGAGATAACCCGCATCATCTGTACCTGCGGGTAGTGGTACATTTACGGTATAACCTTCGCCAGCACCAATGCCCGGCTCATCCAGCCAGCCTGTGCCGGGGTAATGTGGATACTGGTGTGTGGAGAAGTACAGTACGGATGGGTCGGATAAGAAAGCGTCCTGCGTGCCATTGCCATGATGTACGTCCCAGTCAACGATTAAAATACGCCTGATACCATACTCACGTTTCAAATGCTCGGCGGCAATCGCTATGTTATTGAAGATGCAGAAGCCCATGCCTCTGGTCGCGGTCGCATGATGCCCCGGTGGTCTTACCAGTGCGAAGATGCGTTTCACTTCAGATTCCATTACAGTATCCACCGCTTTGAGTAGACCACCTGCTGCGAGTCGGGCAACCTCAAAGCTATCACGACACACCGGTGTGTCGAGATCAAGCATTCCCCCACCGCGTGAGCTCATCACTTCCACCTTCGTTACATATGCACCCTGATGGATGTATCCAAGCTGTTCCTTAGCGGCTTTCGCCGGTGCTATCAGCTCAAGTTTATCGGTCAAGCCGTCGGTATCCAGTCGTTTCATTATTGCTCTCAGCCGTTCGGCTCTCTCCGGGTGGTGATGCCCGGTATAATGCTTCAAATAGTCGCCATGATACACAATACCTGCACTCTTCATCGGTCTTCTCTCAGTTCAATTGTCGGTAAGCTACCCCAGCTACGCAAGGGACTTCCTGCTCCAACGATAGAACTTGCAAGCACACGTAGTGGTTCCACATCCGCATGCGTTAAGGACAGTCCCTGCACCTCGCTCCAGTATATCTTTCTCTTGCACATCTTATATTGGTTTGTTATTCTATCCATTTTTTCTATAAACCCTCTTCATTATACATATGGAGGAAGCGATAAGAAGAGCTATGGACTTCGTGTTATCAGCGGGTGCCAGATACGCGGATATCCGGCTGGAACGTAGCCATGCTACGGTTATCGAATTAAAAGATGGTGTATTTCGTGAGATGAGCTATGGTATCGATCATGGTGCTGGTGTTCGTGTACTGTACGGCAATTCGTGGGGTTTCTCATCATCAAACGAACTATCCCTGATGGAGCTCTTCGAGGACGCACTCAAAATCGGGCGGGCGTTATCATCTCATGGTTCCGAAGAGATAACCCTTGCAGATGCACCGGCAGTAAATGAACACTTCCGGCTGAAACCACGTATTGATCCCGCAGATGTGAGTATAGGTGAGAAGAAGGAGATGGTAAAATCGGCATACAGAGCAGTGAAAGAGTACTCAACGCAGATAAAAGGGGTCACCATATCCTATATAGACGGTTACGGTGAGCGGATATATGCGAACACAGAGGGCAGCTACATAGTGGATGTGTTACCATCAGTCTTCATGCGTGTACATGCGGTGGCGAAACGTGGTAACATTCTGCAGGAGGGCAGGGAGACTACGGGTGCAGTTGGTGGTTTTGAAGTGGTGAAGGAAGCAAATCCAGATGCGATAGCGTTAAAAGCTGCGGATAAAGCTGTCAGACTGCTTGATGCGGAACTACCGCCCGCGGGTGAGTTCCCGGTCATCATGGATCCCAAGCTAAGTGGAGTGTTCATGCATGAAGCGCTCGGTCATGCCGCAGAGGCGGATCATGTGCTCTATGGGGAATCCATATTGAGCGGCAAACTGGGCGAGGCTATAGCGTATGAGGGTCTTACGATTGCAGATGATCCGACAGTTGAAGCGTCGCACGGCTATTACAGGTACGATGACGAGGGTGTTCGTGCACACCGTACGGAAGTGATAAGAGATGGTGTACTTGTATCATTCCTGCATACTCGTGAGACTGCCGGCAGATTAGATGCCGTACCTACCTCAAATGCTCGTGCTGCGAACTATTCCGAGATACCGCTGGTAAGAATGAGCAATACGATAATCGAGCCCGGAGATTGTGCGTTTGAGGAGATGCGGGAGGATATATCATACGGTATTTATGCGATGGGCATGCGAGGGGGTCAGGTAGATACGGTAAGAGGCGAGTTTCAGTTCAGTGCGGAGGAGGCGTTCCTGATAGAAAACGGTGAGCTTAAAAGGAGATTGAAGAACATATCGCTATCAGGGCGCACACTGGATGTGTTGAAGAGCATAGATGCGCTGGGTAAGACCAAAAGGAGGGGGTCTATCGGCTTCTGCGGTAAAGATGGACAGGAAGTTCCGGTTTCTGAATATGCGCCACACATACGCGTGAGGAAGATACTGGTGGGTGGCACTACTCCCGTTCCTTCACATAGATAACGTCGCCTTCTTTCAGCCGGCTGAGCCGCTCAAGGGTATGTGGTGAGAATGCGAGTGCGAGATTGGCGCCATCAAAGCTCTCACCGGTCGGTCCGTATCTGTCACTGTCATCCAGCCGAACACCCATGAGCCCCCTGTTTGACCTTGACATGTTCGTAACGCCCAGAACGCCCCGCTCCACCATGTCCTTCGGCAGGTTCTCGGGCACCAGCGTACCCGCTTCTTCAGCACTGCCCTCGAAGAGCACTATCATGCCTGGTACAACGAAATGCACCTTCAAATGCCCTATTGGGCGATTGATCAGTCCTGTGAGCTTCTTGAAGTACCATACCGTCCTGGGCGCTTTATCATAGAATAATTCCACTTCATACACGTCCTCAGCCTCCACTCCCATGGTTCGCACCGTGCCTCTATCAATGATCTCCATGGTCAGCTCTGGCTTCTGATCCACAACGATCGCATCATCATCGCAATTCCCCTCCCTGACCTGCTCTATATTCTCCGCGGCGAAGAAATCCTCGGCTTCTTTCTGGGTCTTACCCACCACCATCATCCACTTCGGCTCGGTCTCTATGAGTATCGTATCGTCCTGATGTGAATATTCAAACAGGTCACCGCCCTGAACCACCACGCCGAAGACGTTATGTGCGGGGTTCGGTAACCTGTTATCCTTGTACAGGAATATCTTACCGCGTTCTGTACCGGAATTCCGTGCGGTTAAACAGTACTTCGACCTGTATGCGAGGTTCTCAGGCGGTAAACTGAGCCCCTTCAGTGATTCCGATGCCACATACGTATTTGCAAAATCATCAACGTGAATGACACCGCGATATGTGAGCGAGAAGAAATGCTCACTCGACATCGGCGCTTCCCTGAATAATTTTATCTTCGCGAATGTGAATATCTCCTGCCCCGGCTCTATCCGGGTATTCAGATCAGTGGTAACAAACCCCACACGCTCCGCTTTCGTTACAATCGGGTGTATCTCCTCTATCCTCTCACCTTCATCCAGACGTGTAATTATGCTCCGCCCGCGGGTCAACCTGCCTATAACGGCATCCTCGGCAGTGCCATAAGCAGCTGTATGCTCCTGCTTGCTTATCATCAAATAGCACATCCCGGGGTCAAACCCGCCGAAACCGAGGAAGACGTCCCACTTCTTATATGTGTGTTCGTTCCTGTCCACGCTTAGATCGGTCTGTATGGGTCCGATAGCGGTAACATTCTCGGTCTTCCACGCTATTATACCTCCATTGAACCTCTTATATTCGCTGAGGAATAAAGCTAAAGCTGGACTAACTGCCTCCTCACCTCCTGTTATTTTTATTCTCGCATATCCCTGCTCGAGTTTCACCTCAAATTCATTCTTCAATTCCCGCTCCGCCTTCTCTGAAACTACAGCAACCGCACAACCCTGCCTGTAAGGACCTTTAAGCTCCTCTATGATGTCTCCTAACCTCCTGCTTTCGACATCCTGCTCCTCGCCATTGAATTTGATTCTCATAATGTTTACTTTAAACTATGTTTTTAAAAGTTTTTTCTTTTTTGATGGGGATAAGAAATAGTGAATTCGGTTGATTTTATTCCAGAAAGAAGAGCCTGTCCCATGAATCATTGTAAATGGTTGTGTGATTCCCGTTAACGGCAGCCATACCCTCGCAGTCAATGCCCTGAATGTGCTCGCGAAACCCTACTGGAGCTCGTGATTATCGCGGGTTTTAAGTATAGCAGTCCTGTAAGCGGCAAGAATTTCAAATATGATTCGTGCGGCATTTATGCTCGTTATCCCGTTTCTGATGTCCAGTGACGGGTTCACCTCCACTATGTCAGAGGCAATCACCTCACCGCATGTTATTATCTTCCGCAGGAGCGAGATAAGCGCCTCAAGCGAGAGCCCACACGGCTCAGGGTCTTCTACTCCGGGTGCTATACCGGGATCAAGCACATCAATATCAATGGACAGGTAGAGCTTACCAGAGGGTATCTCAATATCATTATCATCATAGATGCTTATCCGATCTTTCATGAATTCGTACTCGTCCCACGAGGCTGAACGGATACCCACCTCTATCACATTCTCAAAGCCCGTTAGCTCCGCCACGCGGCGCATCACACAGGCATTGGAGTACCTGTTGCCCATATACGTGTCACGGAAGTCGGCATGTGCATCAATAACAATCAGTTTCGTCACTGCATGACGCTCAAAATAATATTTGAATAGCGGATATGTGATGGAATGGTCACCACCGATGAATATCCGCCTCCTGTGTGTATCCAGGTCCAGATGCGAGAGACCATCAAGGTCGCCGGCATCATAATACAGCAGGTCAGACAGTTCGAGCTTATCACGCCACATGAAGGTTTCAAGCCTGTGTGATGCGGCTCTTATCGCATCCGGTGCATCACGCGCACCTTTAATTGTGGCGTTGGCATCAAAAGGCACACCAATCAGCTCGTATACCGCCTTAGCGCGGTCATTATCGAGTAGAGAGCCTGCGAATTTCATCTCTCTTCAGTTTGTTCGCGCAGAGATGTGCGAGCCTTGTGGGTTCGGGCAGTTTATGCCTGCGAATGCAGCTTTTCACAATGGCTAATGCCGTTCCCAGAGATACTCTGTGTCCGGGTGCCACGATAAGGGGTCTGCAGCCATTCTTACTCTTATAATAACATGCAACTTCTCTATCATGATACCTTATCGGGCTCGATTCACCCTGCCGGGCTGGTATGGTGCCTGTACCGCATAACAGGTTCTTTGCCACACCTATCGTGGGTATATCCAGGGTGACACCCACATGTGTCGCCAGACCTGCGAATCTGGGGTGGTTTATACCGCATCCATCAATCATAAGGACGTCAGGTTTCGTTTCAAGCCTCCTAAAAGCCGCTATTATCGCCGGCGCTTCACGGAACGACAATAACCCGGGTATATACGGGAAATCAACGGGCATTATCGCACTCGAATGATGAAGTAACCGCATGGAGGGGTATTCCAGAACAACAACCGCAGAGATTATCTGCTCATTATCGTGCAGTCGCAAGAAAGCCTGGTCCGCACCACCAACGAGGTTCAGCGCACCCATGTGGTCTTCTGTTATCGCCTTTGAGGCTATCTCTTCCTGTATACGGTACATGTCTTCTATCATTGTTCATCCTTTAATCTTTGCATCTTTTATTGATAGATATGAGCAATAGAGAAAGTGTTACAGTCACGAAGGATACGGCAGTGATAGTGGTGGATATGCAGAAGGATTTCTGTTACGATGATGGTGCTTTATTCGTGGGAGAGCATGTGAAGGATATGATACCAAAGCTGAGTGCGTTTGTGGAAGAAGCGCGAAGTGCGGGTCTGCAACTGGTATTCACACAGGACTGGCATTCACCGGATGATGATGAGTTCGCGATCTGGGGCAGGCATTGCGTGCAGAACACGATGGGCGCGGAGCTGATAGATGAGCTTTCAGCAGAGAATGCGTTTATGGTGCGTAAGAAGAAGTACAGTGCATTCTTTGAATCCGGGCTTGAGGCACATCTGCGTGCAACCGGTGTGAGAGCACTGATAATTACGGGTGTCGTTACGAACATATGTGTGCTCCATACCGCAATAGATGCGGCACTGCGTGGCTTCATGATAGTGGTGCCTGAGGATTGTGTTGCGGCACTGGACGATTACGGGCAGGAATACGGGCTTTATCATATAGAGAATGTATTGAAGGGTAGAGTTACACGCTCGGATGCGATTTCGTTCCGATGAGCGTTGTGGAATTCGAGATACAGCATAAGGACCTGATGGGTCGGACAGGGAGGTTCCGGACATGTCATGGCTATGTTGAGACACCGACAATCATGCCGGTGATAAATCCCAATCTCATGACGATTAATGCTGAGGAGCTGCGTAAATACGGTGCTGAGATGGTGATTACGAACGCATACATAATTTATAAGAGTGAAGAGCTGAGGGAGGAGGCACTCAGTCGTGGTATTCACTCGCTGCTGGGCACGGACATGCCGGTAATGACCGATTCGGGCTCGTATCAGCTGTTCGAGTACAGTGATGTGGAGGTGAGCAATGCCGAGATACTGGAGTTTCAGCGTGATATAGGGTCTGATATATGCGTGCCACTGGATATACCGACACCGCCATATGCCAGCCGGGCGAGAGCGTTGAGAGATTTAGAGGAGACGCATAAGAGGTTGCGTGAGGCGAGGTTGATGATACCGCCGCATGGCGATAGAATGCTTGCGGGTGTTGTGCAGGGCTCTACATACATGGACCTGCGGCAGGAGTCAGCGAAGAGTGCTGCTGATACCGGGTTTGATATATATGCTATCGGCGGCGTGGTGCCGCTTCTGGAATCTTACAGGTTTGAGACGCTGGTGGATATAATCGTTACGGTGAAGAGGCATCTGCCACTGAGTGCACCGGTTCACCTCTTCGGTGCGGGTCATCCCATGCTGTTCGCACTGGCGGTTGCGCTCGGCTGTGACATATTCGATTCCGCGGCATATGCGATATATGCGAAGGCAGGTCGTTACATAACGAGTGAGGGTACGAAACGTGCACAGGATTTAGAGTTCTTACCATGTTCGTGCCCGATATGCACGACATATACGGTGGATGAGGTGAAGAGCAGTGCAGACTTATTGGCGGCACATAACCTCCGGGTATCGTTTGAGGAGATGCGGAAGGTGAAGCAGAGCATAAAGGAGGGTAATTTATGGGAACTGTGTGAGATGCGATGCCGTGCACATCCCGCTATGGTCGCTGCTCTGAGACGCATGACGTGCTATTCTGAGCTGATTGAGCGTTATGACAGGGTTACGAAGCATCCTTTCTTTTATTTAAGCGAGTGCTCTGCGCATCGTCCGGAGGTGTTACGGTATTCAAAGAGGCTGAACAGGTTCAAGCTATACGGCAGTGTGCTGATTACCACTTCGCAATCGCAAGCGGGTGAGTTCGACCATGTGTTCATTGTGAAGCCGCCTTTCGG
>JAODGP010000097.1:9568-9975 GCA_025464345.1 Methanosarcinales archaeon
TGGATAATCCACTGATAGAGGAGATAAGGAAGTATGCGGAGGTGGAGGTTGGGTAAAATATGGGCTGGATGAGGATATATTGGATATAGAACCAAAAGATGGGGGATAAGAATATAGCGAAGAGCTTGTGGAAAGGATTCCGTTCTCACGTGATACCTGAGCTCACCTGCGATGAGTAACACGAAAAAACCGAAAGTATTATATATGTGCTTGTATATCTATCTTTATTATAATTTCAAACAAGCAGGGATGAGCAGGGAAGGTATTATAGCGGTAATATTGGCGGCGATAATGGTCGCTTCGATATTCGCGATGGTCGCGCCATCAATAACGGCAGATGTGCATGGTCAAGCGGAGTTATGGTTAATGAAGACCACAATCAACTGCACTACCGGTGCAGTAGAGCC
>JAODGP010000097.1:10226-10454 GCA_025464345.1 Methanosarcinales archaeon
GAAGAACAATACGGTACTGGGAGAAGAAGAGCCACCAGAATTCAGCTTTACGTGGGATGTGGTATGCTGTCGTAGCCTGAGCTTCACTGGCTCGTCTTCAGACCCTGGAAATATCACATATCATAAATGGGACTTCGGTGATGGTACAGTTGTAAACAGAACCGGTGCACCTGAGGATTATCCGCCGATAACACACGAATATGCTGTGTGCGGTTGGTACATGGTGAC
>JAODGP010000016.1:0-357 GCA_025464345.1 Methanosarcinales archaeon
ACAAATGAAGTGCCAGATATGAGATTTATTGATTTGAAAATCGGGATAAATATCAGCAACCCTATTTACGAACAAACTGTTGAAATTCCGTTGCTTTCGTTGGCGCCTTTAGAAACCGCTATGCATACATGATAAACTCAACAGGAGCAGGGAACTTCACACTGAGATTTACTGATATCACGAATGCAAATACGATTGTGGTCTACAAAATAGACCCGACATCGGTCCCCCATATCAATGGATAGAATTGGATGCTACCACGACTGCCGATACGGTAACATTCACGATGTC
Organism: Methanosarcinales archaeon; assembly: GCA_025464345.1. Classification (GTDB taxonomy): domain Archaea; phylum Halobacteriota; class Syntropharchaeia; order Alkanophagales; family Methanospirareceae; genus G60ANME1. The sequence continues at coordinate 292 of JAODGP010000016.1, forward strand.
CGTAGGTGACCCGCCGGTTGTGTTTGGTTCAGGAGCTCCACCAGTTGCAGCACGAGTCCCCGCCCT
>JAODGP010000016.1:430-8097 GCA_025464345.1 Methanosarcinales archaeon
TTGCAGTGAGCAGAATCAGGAAGAAAAGATGAAGGACGTTTCTTTTATCAAATCATTCCAGTCAACCCTTCCTCTCTTTACTATCACACTCGCATCCTCCACATCTCATTCTCTTTACTGAATTCCTTTTCGAGTTTTAGTTTCCACGGTGCTTTTCCATTATTACCCTTCCGTATAATGCCCCCTTCCTCTTAAGAATGCGTCCAGCAATATGTATCCTTCGTTGCTGGACTCCTGAGCACACTGTCTGCTCAGCCAGCTCTTGCCCATTCTCTAATTCGAGGTTCATTTCGCTTCCCTACATCTCAGCGGTATAAACAGTTTTAAGGTATAATTTTAATAGTGAAAATAAATTATTATAAAAATGGGCACCGGTGCCGTAGCGGTATTAATAAATCTTTGTGACTCTGTATCAGATAGATGAAGAAGATGAAGGCAGAAGAAGAGATATACTCCAGAATAATTGATGCCATACAGGACATCGGTGGTATAGGCGCGACCATAGAGGAGATCTCAAAGACTGTGCCCCTTGGACGGCACACCCTCTCCAAATACCTCAATCACCTGCGTGCCGATGGACGCATCTCTTACAAGCAAATAGGGCGTGCGAAGGTATGGTTCGTGAGTAAATCGCCCCTGCAGCACATATTCTCCCTGCGCGAAGAGGAGAAGACATACACCGAGAAGATCTTCTCACGCATCCTCTCTGATATGCCCGAAGGCGTCCTTATCCTCGACTTCGATTTCAACATCCTCTTCATGAACCGGTATCTGACCGCACTTTATGGCGATTGCATCGGGCAGAAATATCAGCTCGCTTTCTTCGGACAGCACGCACGTACAGACCACCACACTAAAATAGCAGAGATCATAGCTGGCAATGCCGAGGAGGTGGAGACCCTTGAGGAAGATAAAGCGGGTAGAATCCTTAACATCAAAGCGAGGCGCGTGGAGAATCCCGACGGCTCTTTCTCCATCATCGCTATTATCCGTGACATCACGGAAAAAGTGAGGTATGAGAAGCGAATAAAAAACCTCTCTGAACTCCATCGCATGCTCGGAGAAACCGTTAACAGGTCTTATACGATCAACCAGCTCTGCTCCACGATACTGAAAAACCTGCGCGATGTCATCACTTTCGACTTCGGTGATATCCTGATCTACGACCACTTTAACAATACGCTCTCATGTTATGCCCGAATAGGTTATCCAGCTGATGAAGAGAGCAGTGACACCGCTGAATGGAAGAGAAGAATAGCCACTGAATCAATCACCCACAGGAAAGCATTGTTTCTACAGTTCTCACGGAATCACAGGGTCAAAGGCATGGGTAAGAACGACCCTCTCACGCTGCCCGCATCTCTCTTAGCACGTGAGTACAATCTTCAGCAGTGCTATGTGATTCCATTGAAGACACGGGGTGAGCTCCATGGCGCGCTCATCATCCTCACTCGCTTCGGAAACTCTATCTCTGACGATGACCGTGACCTGCTCGCTGGTGTATCCGAGACGATTGCTGGCGGTATCGCCAAAATCAAAGCAGAAGAGGAGTGGAAACTCAAAGCCGATGCCATCAGAATCTCCACTCAGCCCATCTTTATGGCTAACATGGAGGGGAAACAGACATATGTGAATCCAGCATTCCTGAAATTGTGGGGCTATGACGATGAAAGCGAGGTTTTGGGACACCACTGCCATGATTTCTGGAAGGATAAAACCAAAGCTGAAGATGCACTGACCGAGGTACGTGAAAAGGGCACCTGGGAAGGGGCTATGGTCGCACTCCGAAAAGACGGCTCGGTATTCAATGCACGATTAGCCGCTTCCCTCATAATAGGTAAAAAAGGACCGCTTCAACTCATCGCCGTCGTCACACCGGAAAACCAGAGGATAAATTGTTGAATGATGAGCGAGAGAAAGACCGTCATGATTGTGGATGACGAACCCGATGTTCTGCTTTCAGTCGCACAGATACTCGATGCCAACAATTACAAAACAATCAAAGCCAAAGATGGGCATGAGTGCCTGGACAAATTACAGGAAGAAATACCCGATGTCATCCTGCTTGATATAATGATGCCCGGCTTGACTGCTAAGGAAGTACTGGGCGAGATAGAGAAGGACAGCAGATTGGGAGATACAAAAATCATATTCCTGACCGCGGTCAATTTGCAGGAAGCGGAGGAGGAGGAGCTGCTCGCATTTAATCAGGTTGTGGGCTTCATCGAGAAGCCGTTTACCGTGCGAGAACTGCTCGATTCCATCGAAGAGGCGATGAAGAGAACCGTGTAAATCCGTGTCTCAAATAGAAGGGCATATGGGAATCGGATACCACTTCACCGGCATAGAACCTGAGAAGATGAAAGCTCTTATCCTCGTCATTGCTATATTAGCCTGCGTTCTCCTGGACGTTTATGTCACCTTCTTCCTGGGTAGAGAAGTCATGTACACCCATTTCTTCTATATCCCCATCATCATTGCGGGTGTATGGTATCACATGAGAGCTATTTACGTCGCAGTATTCCTCGGGGCTTTTCATCTCATCACAACTATCATCTCCACAGACTTTAGCTTCGGCATCGTTACTCTCAGCGCTCTGCAAAGAACATTTGTCTTCTTCGCCGTGGCTTATCTCGTCGGGTTCGTCAGCGGTGAACACGCCAAAGCTCTTTTGAACGAGGAAAAAAGGAGGGCGGAGGAGATAAGAAGGCGAATAAAAGCAGAGCGAGACAACCTGAACCTGATATTTGAAAGTATGGTTGATGGTGTGTATGTCGTCTCAGAGAACTATAAAGTGGAGTTTATGAATAAGGTCTTACGTGATGAGTTTGGGGACCAGGAGGGGAGCATTTGCTATAAAGCCTTTCATGACCGTGAGGAACCCTGCCCGCTGTGCAAACTTTCGGAGGTGATGAATGGGCAGACTGTTAGATGGGAGTGGCACTCTCGCAGGCAGAACAAAACTTATGACCTCATTGAAACACCCCTGCGAAACGCTGACGGCAGCATCTCTAAATTAACCATATTCAGAGACATCACCGAGCGAAAACGGGCAGAGGAGGAGATCCAAAAACTCAACCGTGAACTGGAGCTGAAAGTGGTGGATCTGGAGGAGGTGACAAGGATGAAGACCGTGTTCCTCTCCATAACGTCCCATGAGTTAAAAACCCCCCTAACCCCTATTAAAGCTCAATTACAGATGCTTCAGGAAGGCTACATGGGGAAACTGACCGAGAGACAGAAGAATAGCATAGAAATAGCTCTCAGAAATTTAAATAGGCTTGATAATCTGATTGCTGACATCCTGGACATATCAAGATTGGAAGCAGGGCGAATCCGGATGTTCTTCAAGCCCATGAATCTCAATGAGACAGTTAAAGAAGCGATAAAAATGCATGACGCCCTCGCTAAGGAGAAGAACATAAAAATAACTGCTGAATTAGCTGACCTGCCTGTGATCATCGGCGATGCCGAAAGATTACAGCAGGCAATAGGCAATCTACTAAATAATGCAATTAAATTCTCAGAAAAATCCTCTGAAGTGCTCGTCGAAACCTTGCAGCTGGGTGAAAATGTTATGTTTCGTATAACTGATCATGGTATCGGGATTTCAAAATCCGATCAGGATAAATTGTTCTTACCATTCTCTCAAATTGACACCTCCATGGGGAGAGAGCATCAGGGGACAGGGCTGGGATTAGCCATCGCTAAGGGGATCATTCAGGCGCATAAGGGTAAGATATGGGTGGAAAGCGAGCTGGGAAAAGGTTCGACTTTCTGTTTCGTCATCCCGGTAAGGCAAAAAATAACGGAGAAAGATGTACCCTATCTCTGATCCCTCCATAGTCATTCCGAGAATAAATTGTGAAATTGACGTTGAAAATATTTTCTAATGGCTGGCTAAATTTGATCCTGTTGATACCTCAGGATACCCCATCTCAAGCTTCATCCGCGCCCATCTCTCATCAGAGATTCTGAACTTTTTCTCCTCCGGCAGGTCCATCACCTCTCCCATCTGCAACGCTACCAGCATCACGACAAGGAACCAACCGACTGCAATCCCGGGTTCTACCAGTATTCGCCCGGTCGTCAAAACTGCGCAGTTATTCATCACCGCTACTGCTCCACCGATAACGAAAGCCGATAAGAAACCCATTTTCGTCCATTGCATGGCATTCTTATAGAGAAGAAAAGGCACAGATAGTATCAATGCAGCAGCAAGAACCTTAAAGGCAATGAACCCGGTTGCCCCCTGCATGAGAAATAGCAATCTCATCAGCGGATTGAATTCCGCTCCTATGCCATACTCCTCCATCATGAGCACCGCAGTAAATGCATCCAGGAAGCCAAATGTCAATGTCCCTGCTACGAACAGTGCGATATGCATGCATCTCCAGCACGGCAATGGCATTTCATCGTTACTTTCCCTTTGCATATAATAGCACATTCAAAAAATCGGCATTTAAAACCTCTTATCTTCTATAAAACCCTATCAAAAGTATTCAATAAATCTGGCTAATATTTGAAAATTAAATTCAGCTATAAGTAAATATAAGAGCAGTTATCGAAACCGGGATTCCAGTACCGCCTTCTCGATTATAAATTGCCCGTTCTGCGTCCTGGCGTCCCATACCCTGCTACTCCTCACAATCCGAATCCGCTCATTAAACAGCGGGCAGTTGACCACGAGCGTTTCGAACTCGCCACCTTCACCCGCGGTATCCACATAGCGTACGCTACCGAGCTCGTCAAGTGCTTCACGATTTATTTTCCTGCCAAGCCAGTCGCCCGTGAGTCCATAAGCGGCAACTGCTGTTATCAGTATCTCGAAACCCGACTCGAGCATCTCATTCCAGAGTTCTCTGCTGTCTCTACCCCACAATGGCGCTAAACTGACCAGTCCGAGTTCTTCACATATCCCGTCTATCCGGTTCTTCTGGTACCTCGAGCCTATTGCCCCAGATACAGCGCCTTCCACACCGTAACTCGCCTGAGCTTCACGCAAAGCCGCCTTGAGGTCCTCAAGTTCTTCCTCTTTGTTACCCGCAGAATGACGGAATATCAGCGGCAGCCGCATCGCACTCGCCTGCAGCCTGACGAGCTCTACGTTCGGTACATGATACATGTACGACTCAGGGTTATGCGATTTGATGGTGACAATAACGCTGATTTCATGCATTCTGCCAGCTATGTACATAGCATACAGACTGTCCTTACCACCGGATACCAGCGCTGCCAGTTTCATTCCTCGAGCACAGACTTGAATGTGAGCGCCATTACCGCGGTAATCAGCAGTATAAACGCCAGTAACAGCCGCAATTCCTGTATATCCCATATCGCATAACCCGCGAGTACCTTCTTCGTCGCCACCACCGCTGACAATAGTGCGGGAATGCATACGGGAATGAGGAGGAAAGAGAGGAGTAAAGTCTTACCCTCTGAGAACATCACGAGCCCGGAGATAAAAGAACCGGCAAATGCGAGACAAACTGCACCGAGTACACACACCAGTAACAATGGCAGTAATTGTGCCCCAACGGGCATGCTGAGGAAGATAACCCCCGAGGGTATCAGCACGCACTCAACGAATAGAAGCAGTGCAATACCATAAATGATTTTACCTGTGAGAATCGCTATTGGCGAACACGGCAGGGTCTTCAAACCACCGAGTGTGCCCATATCCGCCTCTCGCATGAAGGACGTGGTGAATGTGAGTATGCTGGTGAAGAAGAGGATCAGCCATAACAATGCTGCTGCTACTTCAGGCGGTGGTGCACTCGCAATGCCGAATGCGAACTTACAAATGAGTATGGAACCAAGCGAGAACATGAATATGGATATAAGCTCGTAAGAGCGTCTGAATTCTATCAGCAGATCCTTACTGGCAATGCCCACTGCCGCTCTCGTGAACTCTTGCGTCATCTCTAAGGTGACCGGTAATGAATGGCTTCTGTTTGACCCCTCCTCAACCCTTACCCTGGCGCACCGGACTTTGCTACCAGCTCCTGCAATCGCGCCTGTAATCGCTTCGCCTCCTGATCTATCCGCTGCAGTAATCCCGCTATTTGACGCTGCGAATCCTCCAGCTCCCTCTTCTTAGCCTCCAGGAACTCTATTGCGGAATCCGGATCCTTCTCCGCACTCACACCCCCGCCTATGCGTACTATTATCCTGTCTGTGTTGCTGAGTGTGACATAAATAGATGTGCTGGCACCCACGGGTACTATCAGTTCGTCACCGGGTTTCATATTCTTAAGGTATTTTAGCGTCTCTACCGCCTTATCATGTTCAGCTATCGCCTGCTGAACCATAACCAGCTCCTGAGAGGTCGTCTCCGCCTGCGTCTGGTACTGCCGTAATTGCACAACTAAGGACTGTACCTCCGCTTCTCTCTCCCTTTCACCTACACTACCACTTACCTGCTCTTCCATTCTTATCACCATTTTTAAAACCTTTAACCTTTATATATTAAAAGGGATTCAATCATCTTAGAGAGCAAAAATGTCCGAGGGGGATAAGAAGAGAAAGTTTGTATTTGATGGGGAGTTTGGGAAAGGGGAATATGCTGACATAATTGGATTAGGAGTTGTAAAGAGTGGTGATAAAATAGATTGCATACATATAAACTTTGGGCAACTACGCCATGAAAAAAGAGAAGAAAAAGAGCATGAGATTATTGAGCACAGCATTCCTCTCTCGAAAGTTATTTTGAATGAAAGTGTCGCAAGATCACTGTTAAAGCTTCTTAGTGATGCTTTAGGCGAAGGAGGAGGAGGCGATTAGAATGAGAATGGAATATATTTCAGAGATGGAAGGAATAGAAAGTAGTTTAAAGGAGCAGATAATTGGAGGAGAAATCGAGTGGATGCATATGTATAGCCCAAGAGAAGTTTCTCATAAAACGATGTATGCTGGGGGTGGTGTATTACTTCAGGAGTTTGCTGAACAGGAATTATCCACGAAGCTGGCGAGCTCTCGCTTCCGATTGGCGTTTTACGAGTCCGAAGAAGAGGAGGGGGAACTTTTGAAAGTTCTAAGAGAAATTAAGAAATCAATTAAGTCCGGAGTATTTGGCGAGGAAGAAATCCATAAGCTGATAGAAATCAGGGAATTTGCGAAGGAGCATCATGCTAAAGAACTTCAGAAAAAGGTATTGGAAGTTGTGAAAACTCTGTGGGAAACGCAGAAGCCAGAGACCATTGGATTAAAAGAGAATGAACTCGTACAGATAGACGAAGATATATTTGCTAAAAGAGGGAAAGATGGAAGGATAAGCATTTTTGCATTGGTTGAGTGAGAGAATATAGTGGGCTATGGAAATAGATGTAGGAGCTAAAATTGAGTTTAAGTGGCTAAAAGAGGAGATATCATTAGATCCAAAGTTATTTCCAGAATCACGTATAAAAGAGAAAGAGATTGGACTATTAAGGAAGAAAATTTACTATATTCACCATAAGCATGATGGGAGCTGGGATGTTCTCCAGCTATCTCCTACCTTACGAAGGTTTTATTTCAAATGATACAAAAATGTGCGTGAGGATAAGAGGAAGGGGGGTCTCAAGGGGCGTAAGTTCCGGTAAAGCGCTGGTATCACACCATAGAATCTCATTCCTTGGCGCTGTGAACCCCGTAACAGGTGTATTCGTGGATAAATCACTGGATGTATA
>JAODGP010000098.1 GCA_025464345.1 Methanosarcinales archaeon
AATATGCGGAAGCACATGGAGGCGGTATAGAAGTGGAGAGCGAACCGGGCAAGGGTACCAAAATCGTTGTTAAACTCCCGGTATCTAAATAAAAACGAGGAGTAAGAGGTTTATTTACCCCCTTCTCCTCCTCATTTTTATACTCATCGCAGCGATTGTTGAAAGCAAGCCTGCAAGTGCGATTAGTCCGATTGGTGTCAGTGTTGGTACTGGTGTTGGTGCTGGAAAACACGACATGAAATCTGCGACACTCGTATCACTAACACAGAAATATACAGGATATTCGACGCAATCACCTGGATTTAACGTTCCCACATCCCATTCCACAACCATTCCGCAGTCATCCGTTCCAGTATCGGGGTATTTGTTGTTATCCACAAGCACATCATTTGCGATTGCATCCATCTGTCCTCCCCACCAATCGCTGAGGTTGTGATGTGTGGAATGAACAACCGGTCTGAATCCACATACGTAGTTGTTCACTTGGTCTACTTGGTAGAATGTGTCTGTTGATGAATCATAGTATGCAATGTCATTACCCCAGCTACCGCCAACATCTAAATCGTTGTAAACATAGAACTTCACATTCGTTAGTGTGTTGTTCCCGATGTTACAAATCTTGTATGTTGCAAGAAAATAGCGATTGTCATCGAGGAGTTCAAGCTCACAACTCACTTCTATGTTCTTAGAACCCGATGGGCTGTTTGTCGCATTCTCCTGTATCACTGCCTTTGCAATCTCACGTTCTGGTGTGTCCTCTATCGAAGTTGCATGCATCGTAACGTCGTATTCGCGGTCACTGCCGCCCCAGTAGCTCCCGCTTTCTCCGATGAGATATTCTGATGCACCGATATTATACCGCACATAGGATGGTGCAACCCAGGATATTGAATACAAAGTATCTACTGGATACTCATAATCATAGAAACCCATGTAGAAATAGCCATTCTCGTCTGTTTCAAGCGTAGTCCAATTGACTACGTTGTTCTCAAGATTTACCAGTGTACTTCCGCTATGCGGTGTTTTTGCTACAACTGGCATTACCGCAAACACCGAAATCGCCAATATCGCCGCGATAAATATCACTATCTCCTTCTTGTTATCCATTTTTTATTTACCTCCTTATTTCCTTTACTTACGAAGGGGTATATAAAATTATCGTGAAGTTTTTATATACGGGAACGATAAAAAGGTGAACGAGTTGGTTTGGATGCCATGGATATGGATGAGAAGAAACTGTATATACCCGTGGTTGAAGACGATGTGGGAATGTGCGAGACGTTGAGTGACGTACTCTCAGATCACCTTCGGCATCTAAGCCTCTATATCCCTTCCTGCTAAGATTTTAAGTGCGAAATACAGGTCTATACAGCGTATCTCTCCGCCTCGGTGTCCTGCCCGCGTCCTTTATCACCCGCTCAAGCTCATCCGGGCTCATGTATTCGCCCGCTGTTGCACCCGCCAATCTCGATATGTTCTCCTCCATCAGTGTGCCACCCAGATCGTTCACACCGAAATATAACATGCGTTGCGCGCCTGATATGCCAAGTTTAACCCACGATGCCTGTATATTCACGCAATATGGGTGGAGTATAACCCTCGCGAGTGCATGAACCATAGCATCCTCTACGAATCCAACCTCTCGCTTCACCATCCTCCCGAGTTCGTTATTCCTGCGCATGAACTTAAGCAGTACGAACTCGGTAAAACCCCCTGTCTCCTTCTGCAGATCCCTTATCCTGAACATGTGGTTTATCCTGTCTTCCCATGTCTCTATATGCCCGTACATGATAGTTGCGGTGGTGGGTATGCCCAGTCGGTGCGCAGTCGTTATTATATCGCACCATTTAGCCGTGCTCACTTTCCTCGGACATATAATCGCCCTTATCCGATCATCCAGTATCTCGGCTGCCGTGCCCGGAATAGAGCCCAGACCGGCTTTCTTCAGTTCCTTCAGCACTTCTCGCTCCTCTATTCCCGTATTCCTCGCTACATGATGTATCTCCATTGGAGAGAATGCGTGGATATGAACTTCAAACTCCGATTTGATACGCTTAACAAGCCTGCAATAATCATCCAGCACGAGGTCTGGATGCAATCCACCCTGGACACATATCTCCGTCGCTTCGTTCTGCACCGCCTCCTCCACCTTCGCCAGAACCGCATCCATACTGAGCATATAACCCCGCTCCTTCTCACGCCTGAATGCACAGAACTTGCAGTTGCCGATGCAAACGTTCGTGAAATTTATGTTCCTGTTCACCACATAAGTGACAATATCGCCTTTCGTCTCTTTGCGTAACTCATCGGCGATATAGAAGAGAATATGCGGGTGATTCACCATAAACAATGCGTCTGCACGGTCTATCTCACCGCGCCTCGCACGCTCGTATAAACTATCGAAATCAGGTCTCATGTATTCCGGTTATTATCTCCCGGTTGAGGTCAAATACCATTGCTTTGTCCGCGCCATTCCTTATTACCAGCTTCTTACTTGCGTCTATCTCGCCAACGATAGCCGCGGTTAGACCCGCAGCTTCGAATATATTGATGCATTCCCTGCCACTATCGGCGTCACCGACCGTGAGCACGAAGCCTGTGCCCGGATACATCTTCAGCCAGTGCCCGATGGAGATATCCAGATCAGGCACCGGTATCTTCTCCAGCTCCACCTGTGCACCCACACCTGAAGATTCCAGCAGCATGCCGAGCGTACCGAGTGTGCCTGGATTGCTTATGTCCTTGCCTGCCGTAGCCAGCTTCTTCTCTCCTATCTCCACCATCGTATTCAACTGTTTCTTTATCTCTGCTGATGACCTCCTGGTCGTATTGTCCCATGCCAGATTGTACTTTGGATATATCCTGCCATCAAGGTCAACTGCAACAATTACCTTATCGCTACGCCTGGCACCACTGGATAATATCACACTGTCACGCTTCACAGTGCCGACCACACCAACATCAAGAGCATCATATACTGTATCGGGATGCAGATGCCCGCCCACCATGGGTACGCCGAATTTCCTCACGCCCTCACACATACCTCTGCCCAGTTCAGAACAGAGGTTCTTCTTCCTGGTTGAGGTCAGGTTCACCATTGCGAGCGGAGTCCCGCCCATCGCCGCTATGTCGTTCACATTCACCAGTACCGCGCAATAACCCGCCCACCATGGATCGGCATTCAGCAATTTACCCCATATCCCATCTATCGCGAGCAATAAGAAGTTGTCATCATCCACTTTCAGCACCGCAGCATCCTCGCCAAAACCCGCTATCGTCTTGCTGCCCATCTTATCGGCATTCCCGAGTGTTTTAACGAGATCCCTTATCGCTCTCTTCCGTTTCACACCTTCAAAGTCCCTCAGTTCCTCCGCTAAGGATTCCAGATTCACGCTCATTTCGCGCATCTGTGCTCTTCCACCTCTTCTATTATACCCTTCAGCTCTTCTATATCCTTTATCCTGAAATCAGCAACCTCGAACAGCTCACCCGGTCTGTCCGCAGCTTCCTGTAACGATAAAACCGCTATATCTGATTCACAAAATGCGAGATAATCGTTCCTGTCATCTCCCACCATTATCACCCTGTACCTGCTCTTCAACTTATGCACCAGATCACGCTTACCCTCCGGCGTCATCATGCTAAATATGTTATCTGTGGATACTTCAGGTATATAAGGAGAGATCTCATCGGGTTCCAACCTGTCGCCAGATGCTATGAATGTCCTGTAACCCTTCTGACTCAGGTACTTCAGGATCCTGCGAGTGCCGGGAAAGAGATTTATACCACCAGCTATCAGATATTTTACACTTTTGCTCGCCATATCAGCTATCAAAGCAATTCCTGTCACCGGCAGGATATTGCATCGCCTTAAAAGGCGCATCGCCTCATGCACATCCCCCATCCTGATCTGCTCATCGTTCAAAATCGTATCTATCACCTCTCTATCATCTACCCCTTCTCTCTTATATATCACTTTAATTTCTATTTTTTTCTCCCTCATCACCTGGGACAGTAACTTCGAATCGGCTTCCATCGCTAAGGTATCTCCATACCGGGTCCTCAATATCACCATTGCGCCCTTATTCAATCTGTGCGTACAGGTCAACCCCGATACCCTGCTCCGTTTCGTTATACCACGATCTATAATCTTTATTATTCTGAACGGGGCATAGAGCACGCCAGCCCCGTCAAACACTACCGCTAAATCACTCATTGTTCATCTAAGATGATATAATATCTCACAGGCATTTAATATATTACTTTTGATATTATTACAGAGAGATGGTCCAGGATCTCGTGACCGAGAGGTGGGAAGACTTTCTTAAGCGGTATTGCTGGAATGAACTTGTAGAATTGTCAAATTACTACCCTGAGCGGCGAAGTTTACTCGTTAAATTCGCGGATATGGACCTGTACGATCCAGATCTCGCGGATATGGTACTGGAAAGCCCCGATGTGGCTATCACAGCAGCGACACGGGCATTGCGGAGCATCGACCTGCCTACCGGAGTCGCACTTGAAGAGGCGAATTTCCGTGTGATAAAAGTCCCGCGAAGACTGAAAATACGCGATATCAGGAGCGAGGATATAGGCAAGCTTGTGTGTATAGAAGGTCTGGTGACGAAAGCCACGGAAGTACGACCGAAGATAGTGGTAGCGGTGTTTGAGTGCCCGTTCTGCCATCATGTCTTCTCGCTGGAGCAGAGCGGGCGTGAGTTCAAGGAGCCGACTGAATGCGACCAGGAGAGTGGAGGCTGTGGTCGTAAGATCCAGCATTTCAAGCTCCTTGTCGAGCAATGTAAATTCGCAAATGCGCAGAAGATCAGATTACAGGAGTCACCGGAGGAACTGCGTGGTGGCGAACTCCCGCAGGTGATTGATGTTCACCTTGAGGACGATCTCACAGGTGTGGTCTCCCCGGGCGACCGTGTTATTATCACAGGCATCCTCAGGTCGTTTCAGCGAAGCTCTAAGTTCGGTAAAACTCCATTCTTCGATATCTATCTCGAGGGTAACTCACTGGAGCAGAAGGAGGAGGAATTTGAGGAGATCAAGATAACGGAAGAGGACGAGCGAAGGATTATGGAGCTCAAGAATCAGCCTGATATTTACGATAAGCTGATAAAGAGCATTGCACCCTCCATTTACGGCTATGAGGAGATAAAAGAGGCGATGGTACTCCAGCTCTTTGCGGGCGTGCCGAAGGAACTGCCGGACGAGACGCGTGTACGCGGTGATATACACGTGCTTTTAGTTGGTGATCCCGGTGTAGCGAAGAGCCAGTTACTGACATATCTTGTGAAATTAGCCCCGAGGGGGCTGTATACCGGTGGTAAGAGCAGTACCTCCGCAGGTCTGACGGCAGCGGCAGTTAAAGACGAGTTTGGCGAGGGGCGATGGACGTTAGAGGCTGGTGCTTTAGTGCTCGCAGATAAAGGTATTGCTGCGGTTGATGAGATAGACAAGATGCGTAAAGAGGACAGGGACGCACTACACGAGGCAATGGAGCAACAATCTTTTGCACCCTCCTTCGAGTTAACGCTCGCAACAGGCGATAAAAAAGCAATCGGGGAGTTAGTAGACGGTTTAATGAATGAGGATAAGGAGAATGTGATAAAAGGAGTGAACTGTGAAATTCTCCCTTTGAAGAATAAAACGTTGCGAATACTGACTACGGATTTTGATAGAATATTTGAGACCCAGATAGACAGGGTGAGCCGGCATTTAGCGCCAGGGTATTTCATAGAAATCTCTCTTCAAAATGGTCGAACGGTGAAGATAACGCCGGAACATCCCTGCTGGGTGGTCAGGAATGGCAGGATAACCACAATCCCGGCTGAAGAGGTCGTTGAAGGGGAATACCTGCCGATACCTGCATATCTGCCAATCCATGGTGAGTCTCAGCACTTC
>JAODGP010000017.1 GCA_025464345.1 Methanosarcinales archaeon
CTCTCGCTGTTCATGAAAGACACCAAGAGCATTAACGCCAAGAATCCAAGCACCCTTTTTAGCAGTCTGAATAAGCTTCTTCTGTTCCAAAATTAGTTTTTCAAATTCTATTCGCTGCCCCTTTCTGATAATTTCCTCGAGTTGCTCTATACGTTTCTGATACTCTCGCTCACGTTGCCTACCTTCAAGGTTTGTTTTGAGATAGGCAGCAAGCCCCATTATCCCGAATCCTATCCCAGCAGCTAATCCTATCCATTCTGACATTTATCCATCACCCCACATTTTAATGACTTCCGTTAGCTCATTTAAATTTTTAATGGTTGAAGCACCTCTCTTCTCAAAATCTTCAACTTTAAAAATTCGTGGAATACCAAGGAAATTAATCCTGTTACGGGCTGCGAAATCACAATCTCTCAATGAATCACCAATAAAAAGCACCTTCGTGGGTTCTAAGCTCGAATTTTTAAGTATAAGACTGATCTGGTCATATTTTCCAAAACCTTGTTTATAACCAAAGATACCATCAACCAGGCTGTAAACGCCTTTTAATTTACAGTATTTGAGAACGATCTCGTGTTTTGTACTGCTACAGATGTATATTTTGATCTTCTTTTTCTTGAGGTGAGCAAAAGTAGATACAACATCAGGAAATAGAGGGAGTTCAAAGATACCTTCTAACTTCTTCGCTTCAAAGGCGTTCACCACCTCACTATTCTTTGGATGTTGCGGGAAGATTAGTTCTATCTGGGTAGCAAAATCTACCCCCGTGGTCTCCAGATATCTCCTCTTTGCCTCTTCTTCTGTGAGATTGTACTCCTCTGTTATAAGTTCCACTGCCAGTCGTGTCAGAAAAGGCATCGTATCTGCTATGGTTCCATCGAAATCAAAAATGATTGCTTTTATGCCCCTCATCTCATTTATACTTCTTCCATGATAGAAGAGTTCGCCAGGTTACGATTATATTGGTCTGCAGAGCTATTATGATTAATGCAAAAAGGACAAAAATTGTGCTGAAGTAACTGAGCATGGCACCAATAAAAAGAACAAACAATCTGAAGTCTCTACCTCTACCTGCGGCAATCCATCTGCCTTTATATTGATAGTTAAAATTAGCCAGTGACTTTGCAGAGGTGTAGCTCACCATAAGATTCCCTAAGATAGCAAATACAGAGATGACAATGATAATTAAAGGACTCCAAAAAATACCCAGTGCTTCTTTACCTCCTATGCTCATCATGGAGTAATAAAACATTCCAAGAAGTATTAAACCATCTGCGTATCTGTCCAATATTGCATCAATGAAATTGCCGAGAGCGGAAGTCATACTTTTAAGCCTCGCTATCTCGCCATCGCATCCATCCAGCACGCTTGAGAGTTGAATGAAAAGACCACCTGTAACAGGCTGGCACAGGAAGAAGAGGATTGCACTTATCACGGCAACGCCGAAACTGAGCAGAGACACCTGATTCGGTGTGGCGCCTCTGTGCAGTTTGAGTATGAGCGGAGTGAATATCCTGGTTGAGAACCTCCGATTTATATATTTCGAGATGATGCCGTCGGTTGGTTTACCGAGCGAACGGAGCATCATCCTCTCGGCATACTTCTGACTCGCAGGCGTATCAATATCGCACCAGAACCGACCATTGATGTCGAGAACAGCCAGTTTATGTGTGTGTATCAACCGCTGAACCGCACCGGTCCATTCGGTCACACCATCTGCAATCGCTTCCCGCAGTGCATCAAATACCGCAGGTGTGCAGTAGAATATGCCGCAATCTATCGCATTGTAATCCTCTATGTGCTTGCCTATACGTTCAGGTATGCCGTTAACGACGAGCAGTTTCGTGGCATCCTCCAGGTCGAAGACGTTCTCAGGCTTATCAACACAGAGCACACACCTGCCTGTCTGTGGTGCGTATTGCAGTAAGTGCTCCACGATACCCGTGTCGAATACATGGTCGCACATGAGCAGCAGGAAATCCTCGTCATTGACCGCTTCTCTTGCCTTCCAGACCGAGATGCCATTGCCCTTATCCCATTCGTCGTTCTTAACGTATTCGATTCTTATACCACGTCTCTTCTCCTTCAACTCCGTATCCACGTAGCTTATCACTTCATCGCTTCTATACCCAACGACGAGCACGAAATCGGTTATTCCACACCTATTCAGTGAAGTGATAGCCCTCTCTATCAGTGGTAGTCCGAGCAGCGGTATAAGTGGTTTCGGCTCCTTTCGCACCATGCGTTTACCCCTGCCCGCTGCCAGTATCACTGCTTTCATATTATGCCGTTTGTAACAGTTAGTAAATCTCCTTAACTCCCCATCATCCCCTCTAAATCCGAGGGAATCAGTTCATTCTTGATTCATATTTGTCTATATTTGTGTTCGTACATAAATCAGGTAACCTGTCATATCCATCACATCTCCTCCGGTGCTTCTATCCCCAGCACGGACAGCACCTCATGCAGAACTCGCATCGTGCATTCCACGAGGACCAGTCTCGCAGCACGCAATTCTTCGTCTGCATTCAATACCGGGCAGTTCTTATAAAATATATTGAACAGCTCAGCGAGCTCCCTCGCATATCTCGCAACCGGATGCAGTTTCAGCTCACATGCTGCGTTCTCCAGCACATACTCAAATGTTGAGAGCTTCTTTATCAGCGCTACTTCGCTATCAGCACGTAACAGAGACAGATCAGCAGACTCAGGAACGGCAATACCATGCTCTCGTGCCACGCGTAATATGCTGCATGCACGTGCATGTGCATACTGCACGAAGGGCGCACCCTTCTTCTCTATGTCCAGCGCCTCCTCGAGGTCAAATATCATGTGCTTCTCGGGCGAGACCTTCACCATGTCGTAACGCAGTGCCCCTATCCCGACAATCCTCGCAATTGCACGCTTCTTATCTCCGCTGAGGTCGCTCCTCCGCTTGTCCACCTCCTCATATGCCCGCTCCTCTATCTTATCCATCAGCTCATCTGCCGATATGTATCGCCCGGCACGTGTGGATAACGAACCCGAAGGGAGGGATACGAACTCAAAGATGACGAATTCCGGCAGCACGTCCACACTCAGCAGTAGCAGTGCCTTACGCAATTGCTCCGATACCAGTTCGTGGTCCTTACCAAAGACATCTATCATCCGGTCGCATCGCTCACTCTTCCACATGTGATATGCGAGGTCGCGTGTGGTATAAAGCGAAGTCCCATCCGTTCGCTGAATCACCAGTTCCTTATCTATGCCCTCTAACCTGAGCATGATAGCAGGACCTTCGTATTTTATATCTCCCCTATGCTTTAACTCCTCTATTACACGCTCGACATCACCACTGCGCACGAATCTGCTCTCGAATACGAATATGTCGTGCCTGATATTCAATCTGTGCAGAGATGCTTTTATACCCGCGAGGCACCTCTGAACCACCGACTCGTAACGCTTCATCACAGCCTCATCGCCGATCTCGTAACGCTTCATCAGTGCATCCACTTCGCTTTGACACGTTGCATCAGACTCCAGCATACGATTCGCTGCGATATATGCATCAGCTATTGCATGGTCGCCCTTCTTCTCCATATTGAGTCCAAAGCGAGAGACGCCCCATACCGCAACCGCAACCTGCCTGCCCATATCATTCACGTAATACTGCGTCTCCACATGGTAGCCCACGCGCTTCAATACACGTGCGAGTGTATCGCCTATTATCGCATTCCTGAGATGTCCTATATGCAGTGGTCCATCCGGGTTCGCAGAGGTATGCTCTATTATTATCTTCGTATCACGCTTATCCGCTGTATTTCCCGCTTTTATACGCTCAAGGGTGGCATTCAGGAACGAATCACTGACATAGAAGTTGATATACGGACCCATAGCAACCGCTTCAGATATAAGTGCGCGGTCAGCTGGGGTCAGCACAATGTGACGCACGATATCATCGGCGATGCTCTTCGGCGGCTTTCTGTACTTAGTAGCCAGAGTGAAAGCGACCCTGGAGGTGATGTCGGCATGCTCACTCGGCTCCAGTTCCAGACTGGTGCATTCATACGATGCTTCTTCCAGTGCACGCTTCAGTAGATGCTCAACTGCTCGCTTGAATGCCCGGTACATCTCTTATGTTATAACATTTATACATATACAATGCTTACATTCGTCGGACTCGGATTGTATGACCCCAGGGACATAACACTGAAGGGTCTGGAAGCGGTGAGGGCTGCGGATGTGGTCTATGCCGAGTTTTATACTTCACCAGCCGGAGCACGGACGATAGCGGACCTGGAGAAGGCGTATGGGCGGCATATCAAGCTCCTTGACCGTGCGGACCTGGAGGAGCGTGCCGATGCTGGTATACTGAGCGAGGCGAAGAGCAGGAATGTGGTTCTGCTCAGTGGCGGCGATGCCATGATCGCTACCACACACGTTGACCTCCGATTACGAGCGATGGATATGGGTATAGAGACACGGCTAATACATGCGCCATCGGTCGCCACCGCTGCCGCAGGGCTATCCGGACTGCAGTATTATAAGTTCGGCAAATCGGCAACGGTCTCGCCACCATACAGGGGCGGCGTGATTTCCAGAGTGCCTTACGATACTATATGTAGCAATAAAGAGCGTGGCTTGCATACCCTGCTATATCTCGACATCGGGATGCGCATACAATATGCACTGGAACTGCTGGAATCGGTGGAGCACGAGTGCGGTGGAGATATATTGAAGCGTTCTCTAATGGTGGGAATAGCACGGGCAGGTTCACATAACCCTGTGGTGAAGGCTGACTATATGGCAGAGTTGAAGCGTTATGAATTTGGCGACCTGCCACATGTGCTCATCGTCACCGGTGAACTCCACTTCATGGAACACGAGGCACTGCGTAAAATCGCAAAAGCACCGGGTGATCGTGGTTAGTTTTTGACTTAGGCACCACCCCCTCATATCGCTAACGCATGAGCTACATAACACAGATAGTAGCTGAGAGTGGTTAAAAATGTATATCTGATGTGTGGTGGCTGTAATTGTGGGTTCTTATATTGGACGAATTAATTTTTGTGAGGGTATATTGTGTAAATGTGTTAGCTACTGAAATACATCAAAAATAAGACATCTTAGGTTAAAAATATAAAATATATCCCTGATCTCAATGCTTCCGAACCCATGAAAGTTCCATGTTCATAATCTAATATATCCTCCTCCTGCTGCTCCTCCGCCCGAGCAGCACGGCAAGCACAATAACCGCAACCACTATCACGACGGCGTAGATAGCGTAACTCCCGATCTGTCTCGTGGTCTTCGCACTCGTGGCGAGTCTCGTAGCGTTTCGTGCAGATTCAAACGCCATATTCGCTTCTTCCAGCGCCTCTCCCGGCATACCACCATGCCACTTCTCCAGCGAATTATCCAGGTGCTCCTTCGCCAGCATAAGCATCGTTCTCGCATCAGATACGTCAATACCCGTGGCATTGGCTATTGTACTGTTCGCTTCCTCTATCGCATCCTCTGCCCTGTTCATCGCCCTGACCGCATCCTCTATTATCTCTGACGTCACATCCTTCTCTATCTCCACCACCGAATAAAGCCCTTCGGTCGTATGCTGTGTTATGTTCAGCAATACGAAATGCATACGCTTACTCACTTCAGGCGCCGTAACCGACCATGTAATTTCAACTGCCTTATTCACTTCTCCATGCTCTATCCTGTAAGAATCGCCACTTGAGAGCGCTTCAGGCGCACCATCGTCAATCTTTATATGCCCCGCTGAGCCCTCCAGTTCCGACTGGAACACGAGATCGGTTGCCTCTATCTCCTTACTGAAGTTTGTCAGGACTACTTTTATGAATACTTCACTACCGTTCTTTACCATATCGGTACCTGTTACCTTAGCATAGTCTATGCTCTTTATTTCCGCATCCACGAATGGCGACTTCTCCAGTGATGGCTGTGCGATACCCGTCACAATAATGAGCAAAAGGCACAGTACCAGTCCTTCCGCCAGCTTTCTCGTCATTCTACTTTTTACCTCAGAATAACGGCTTCAACGTCTCGTCTGTATCCAGCAGTTCCTTATATTCCTTCTCCTTCTCGCCTGCTACTTCTTTTATCTTCTTCTGCGCTTCCGCACCTATCCTCTGCAGTTCCTTTATCCTCGGAATATCAGACACACCTGAAAACAGCACGATAGCTGATACATGGTCGCCTTTTAACGGGAAATCCCCGCCTCTTACCTCCTCTCCCTTTATCATCTCCTCAATTTGCAACTTTGACTTCTCTATACCCTTCCTGCTCAGCTCCTCCGGCGGTCCTGCTGCGATTATCAATGCCCGCTCCGCTGTTGTAACGTCACATGGTATCGTCAATCTGCCCAGGACTGCCCGTCTCACCAGAGAAGTAACCCTCGTAACTGAATCCAGCTTATCCATGCTCACCTTTTTATTCTTGAATAATTTCTTTATGAATCCCCCTCCGCTTCGCTCTATACGTTCTGTTGCATATCCAATCGTGGATATGCCACCACCTTTAAGCGTATTAATTATCTCTGCGGCGTCCACTACTATCTGTCCCACTTCATTCGCCTCGCCTGCACCGAACAATATCCCGAACCGTCGCACTATCTCCTCGTTTATCGCTGCAAACGCTTCCTTTACGCTCTCGCCGCCCATCTTCCACGCATTATTATCAAACAGGAATAGATTGTCCACTTCGTTCACGAAACTCATCAGACTTCTTGCTGCATTTAAACTGCATAAAGCGCCTTCATCCTCGGATGGCAATATTCCGAGCCCGTATACCGGCTCCTCATATAGCTTCTTCAACCTCCTCGCCAGTACTGGCGCGCCGCCAGAGCCCGTTCCACCGCCTAAGCCCGCTATTATTAAGAATGCGTCCACCTGATATGTCCCTCGCTTGTCTATCTCACTCTGTATCGTATAAATCTCATCAGTGGCTACCTTCGCACCTAATTCATTATCCGCACCTATACCATGCCCCTTCGTTAGCGATTCGCCGATAAGCAGCCGGTCTTCCATCGGTATGTATTTCAGTCCCATCAAATCCGACTTTGCCGTATTGATAGCCAGCACGCGAGATACAAAATTCTGCCTCGTTCGCTTCGCATACTCCAGGAACGTATCAACTATCCTGCCACCTGCCTGACCATAACCTATCATAAATACCCGCATTTCTATCCCCCTTTCTCTATACCTCTATCTATTACTCATTTTCTATTCTATATTTCACTTTTGGTATTCAGAATTTTTTAATACGATATTCTTGCTATACATATTCAACCGCACGTCCTGCATGGACACCCGGCTATTATTCGAACCTCTCTGATGATTGTTCACCACCAGCCCCTCTATATCCCCCGTCCTGACATCAAAAACGATGTCCCCCACCGTGCCTATATAATCGCCATCCGCGGTTATCACTCGCTTATCAAGAATGAACCGCCCGAACATCCTCGCCGCTTTAGCCTTATTCCTCTCGATTAAGTCCCTGAAAAAGATAGCACGCCTCTCTATCTCCGCTCTATCCTTGCCCAGCAAATCACTGACCGCTTTTACATCCACCACATCCCCAAGCTCAAGTCCAAGCCGGTATAGAATCGTATGCAGCAGGCACTGTGAGAATGCAAAGGGATATGTGGATGTGAATTTACCATGCGCCACCCCCGTATCAAGCAGATAATTATTCACCGCCTCCCTCACCTCCTTCGTAATCACCCCTTTTACCGCATCCTTATTTCCTATTGCCCCCCGCTCTATCCCCTTCCACTCGCACACCTGTATCGCATAGGGGATAAAATGTTTTACAGATTCCTCACTAACATCCTCCAGAAGGAAGTTCCAGGGGAATAACGGTGACCTCAAATAAGTAATTACTTTCTCCCTATCCTCTCTCCTTCTCCTGATGTTAATCCACATCTCTTCCGTTTATCTATTATTCAACATTACCTTTTTAAAAGGTTTATTATCTTATGAATATGTGGATTTGATATGTCTCTTCTCCTTCTTCTTTTACCCCTGCCCTCTTCGTTTCTCACTCCACATATCCGCCATACCCATTCGCCAAAGTCTGTCGCTTCATATCGCCCGTCATCGTATTCCTTCACCAGGCTATATGCCCATCTGTCGCTCACTAAATACTCGATACCGTTGACCAGCTCTTTATCATAAGTATCACTCACGAGTTCTTTATATTCCTTATCCTCGCGATGAGAAATCTCTTTTATCTCGTCCATCTCCAATCTCTTACCCGCTTTGACCAGCGTGCCCAGGACAATAGGAGCATATTCATTCTGCCTGAGCAGTTCACAGCTCTTATCCATGGCGTTATCCATGCCGAGCATGTGCTTCGCTGTTTCTTGAATTATCGTTATTATATAGCTCAGAGCGTTCAAAGGTGAGTCATCATCTGATGAATTTACCCTTATCCCGTCCCTGGAGAAAGTAGCTATTTTAAATTCAATGTGCGGGGATGGCGCACTGAAGAAGATGTCGGTAAGAGCGGAGAAATAATTCTCAGAAATAGGCTCGTGATCGCTATCGTAAGGGAAGAAGCCATCTCTGGGCAGGTCTAAATTGGGGGCTAATTCCGCACTCAGCTCTAATAGCCCCCTCTTCACTTCCTCTAACCTTATGAATGCGTTATCCCTGTCTTCTTTCTCCTTTCTCAGCCTCTTCTGCTCGGCTTCCAGTTTCTCTCGCAGTTTGCCACCTATCCCCTTCTCCAGTAACTTCTCTATCTCTTCCAATCTGCTTACGCTTGCCCTGGCTTTCGTTATCCTCTTTAATCGCCAGTATTCACCGGCTAATGCATTCGCCTTCTCGTTAAATTTCTCGCTCATTTACTTATTATTCTATTCCTCATTCTGCTTTTAAAGTTATCGGTATCCATTACTTTATTACAGGTGGATGCGGAGGAGGAGCCCGTTGAAAAATGGCGAGGAGGATAATGGTGCAGGGCACAGGGTCGGGCGTGGGCAAGAGCATAATTGTGGCTGCGCTTTGCAGGATATTCACACAGGATGGCTATAAGGTGGCGCCGTTCAAATCGCAAAATATGGCTCTTAACTCGTATGTTACTAAAGATGGTCTTGAAATAGGAAGGGCACAGGCATTTCAGGCTTTTGCCGCTCGTAAGGAGCCGACAGTGGAGATGAATCCTATCTTGCTGAAGCCTTCAAGCGACACCGGCGCTCAGGTTATCGTGCGAGGCAAACCAATAGGCAACATGACGGCAAAGGAATACCACAAGTACAAGCCAAAAGCACTGAGCCTCATACAGCACTGCTTCGATATACTCGAACGTGAGAATGACATCGTGGTGATAGAAGGTGCGGGCAGCCCGGCAGAAATAAACCTCCGTGCGAACGACATCGTGAATATGAGCATTGCAAAACTTTTAAATGCGCCAGTGCTGCTCCTCGGTGACATAGACAAAGGCGGAGTATTTGCCTGGCTTGTAGGTACGCTTGAACTGCTCGATGAAGATGAGCGGGATCTGGTGAAGGCTATCCTGATAAACAAGTTCCGTGGTGATATGACGATACTCCAGCCCGGACTGGAGTTCCTTGAGCGGAGAACCGGTAAGCCCGTGATAGGTGTTATACCGTATTTTCATGATATCAAGGTGCAGGAAGAGGACTCGTTACCCATGGAGAAGAGGGTAGCGAGCGATGCAGGAGCAGAATTAAAGATAGAGGTTGTTTACCTGCCACATATATCCAACTTCACGGATTTTGATGTTTTAGAAGCAGAGGATGGCGTTTCATTGCGGTATATTGGCAGAGGTGAGAGGATAGGCGAGCCGGATGTGTTGATTATCCCGGGCTCGAAGAATACCATAGGCGACCTGCTGTATCTTAAAGATAGCGGGTATGGTGCGGAGATAGTGGACAGGGTGAGGAGTGGAAAGTGCATTGTTTTTGGCATCTGCGGCGGTTATCAGATGCTATGCGATACCATAATAGATCCTGAGTGCGTGGAATCACGGGTGAGGGAGACCGAAGGGCTCGGATTGCTACCCGGTGTGACCATATTTAAGGGTGATAAGATAACGAATCAGGTACGTGCGATAGCGGATCTGGACTTCTACAGGGGAGAAGTAACAGGCTACGAGATACACATGGGCAGGACTTATCTCAAGTCAGGTATGAAGAGGGCGTTTACGATATTCGAGCGTTCCGGTAAGAGTGTTATGGACGACGGTGGTGGCGCTGTCTCGCCGGATGGCAACGTCATCGGGACTTACATACACGGGATATTCGATAACGATGCTTTTCGACATGCATTTCTGGACCACATAAGGATGAAGAAAGGATTGACTTCGCCGGGTAACGGCAAGAAGAATAAGTGCGGGATTGACTGGGATGAGGAATACAATAAACTGGCGAACATCGTACGGAGTAATATTGATATGGATAAGGTGTATGAAATCATGCAATTGTAACCATGCATCATCCGGGAATCAGCCATCAGCGCCGCTTCCAGCTTACTCTCGGGTTATTCACGTTCACGAGAACACGCCTCTCAAACCGATACCATCTACGAGTATCATATTGAAGCGGACGAGCAATGCGAATACAACGCCGATGGTGATGCCCTGAGGCACGCCGAGCAGTGAGAACATCAATGCCGTCGCTCCTTCCATCAAGCCCAGCCCTGACACTGTTAAGGGCACGAACCTGAGTATGGTGATCAGGGGATGGAGCAGGAAATATGCCAGCAGGTTCAGCCGGGTTATACCTATGGCGTATCCGACCAGCATCCACTGGATAGCGAGCAGAAACCAGCAGATGAAGTATATGATGAGGATGACAGCAACACTCCTGCGCACCATAAGGCTCTTATATTTCAGGTTTGTGTAGTCCTCCTCAAATCTGCTCAGGTATGGAATCCGTTTCAATAACCTGTACGAATGAGATTCTCCGGTCCATAACACCCACAGCATCACACTGCCGGCACTGAGGAATACGATACCACCCACACACAGCGGCACCAGCACAGCCATGCTTATATCTATGGATACAGCGAAGAATAGCAGCCCCAGGAACCCGCCGGAGACCTTCAGTATGAACTCAATGCCCTGAGGCGCGAGTATCGCCGCCATACCGTCCGATATACCGCAACCGGTACGGTTCTTCAGGAAATAAGGCACGAGGAAGAAGCCCGCCCTGCCCGGCGTTACATCTGATGCAATCATGCCTGCGAGATGCGCTGATAGAGCATGACGAAACCGCACGGTATGCCCCATCTTCACCAGCAGATAATACAGCCGATAGCTCATCAGCAGGTTATAACATAGATAAGCGAGAGCGGCAAGCCCGAAGAATACGAGATCCAGCCCGCTTAGCGCTGCCTCTACCGCTTTGAGGTCTATCTCATGGAACAGCAGTGCCAGTATTGCCAGACCGATAACAATCTGGCTAATCTTCTTCGTTCTCTTCTCCATCTCCTCTCATGAATGCCCGCTGCCTCCAGCAGATGCTATCCCAAACCGCTCACGCAGGAACTCCACATCGAGCGAAGCGAGTAGCCAGCCCGCTCTCGGTCCCGAAGGCTTGTTAAGCAATGCGATATAAACAGCCTGGAATACCCGCTTCGGCTCTACACCGGCAGCAGCTGCGACTTCATATATCTTATTATGCCACTCTATGGCACTCAGATTCCTCTCTGGTATGGCATCCGCTAACATGCGTAACGCACGCTTCTGCGTATCAGAAAGCCGATTCAAAGCCTCTTCCGGTACTGATTCCTGCAATTCGAACCTGTATTCCGGTGGTGCGTACCGCATCAGCCAGTTCTGTGCGTATCTCGCTTTGTTGCGTATCGCATCAAGTTCCTCTGCACCGCATATCTCATAGCCACTCCTGCGTATAACCGCAAGCAGCTCATTGAAGTCACCACGAGCAACCTGCACGAGTGTGAGGAAGTGGCGGAACGGTATCTCAGCCGCAACACCTTTTCCTATGCCCCTATCACGTTCATATTCGTCTATTATATGCAGTAGAGCCGTAGACGGGTCGAATTCTATATGCCTGTCCGGTCTCACACGCCATATGAGATACTTCAATATCTCAGGTGGTACAACCTCCAGTATCTCTCTAATCGGGATATTGGTGCCACGAGAGGATGACATAGCAGTTACCCGCGCTTTATCACCTTCTTTGAACTTGAGCAGGATATGCTCAAATGGTATGGGATAAGGCGCCCGGTAGCTGTATATCTCTTCTGCTATTCGCTTGCCTGAGTCATAGCTACCGCCCGGTGCTGCGTGATCCTTACCAAATGGCTCGACCGTAACGCCGAGTATCTTCCACCTCGCCGCCCAGTCCACTCGCCATGCGAGCTTACCACCGCCCATCGTTGTCACTCCTCTATGCCCGCATTCACACTCATAGTACACCTCATTGTTAGCCATATCATAGCCGGTCACCACGGTTGTGGATAGCCTGCCACAGACATCGCATAGCGGCGAGAATGGCGACCAGTTCTCGGGCATATGCCTGCCTGTGGTCTCTTCCAGAATCTT
The DNA here is from genome assembly GCA_025464345.1 of Methanosarcinales archaeon. GTDB lineage: Archaea > Halobacteriota > Syntropharchaeia > Alkanophagales > Methanospirareceae > G60ANME1. Next base: position 12,529 of record JAODGP010000017.1, read on the forward strand.
TGCCAGGTTATCACGCCGCAATAGAGCCTCCTTTATCGCTCCCACATACAAACCCGTTTTGTACATCACATCTGCACGCAGGACCTCTATCCTGATATCCAGCAGTTCAAGGGACTCGAAGAACGGTGCGAGGAAATGCTCGGCATAAGAAGAATGGCAGCCTTCGGGGTCTGGAATCTCCGATAGCGGCTTGCCCACATGATGCTCATATTCCTGCGGCAGGAACGGGTAGCGCCGTCTCAGCGGGTCGAAAGTATCCGCAACATAGATAAGCTTCGCATCCACACCCATATCCACGAGTGCGTTACGCACCGCATCACCGATTATTATCTCACGCAGATTACCGATATGGATATCACCGGAAGGAGTGATACCGGTGGCAACAACGTGCCTGCGCGCTCCCCGCTCTGCTATGATCGCCTTTGCTATCGCATGTGACCAGTGCATTTCTGTTTATTCTTAGGTTTAACCCTTAAAAAGTGGCATCTGTATTGCTTTAACGCAGATCTTCTCACAGTATGAGAGATCTCATTCTCTCCAGATGAATTGCTGGAACATTCTTTAAAGGCGCTATTGGAGAATTAACGTCTCTCCTTACCGAACTTACGATTTCAATTGCCCCTATCAAGACATATGTTAAATGGTTTTAACCAGAGAGCTTATCCATCCTCGATTTGAAGGATTATACCTTCCACGTCACCCAGTCTTCAAAGTTTATGCTGGCTGGTTCTGTTACAGCACCGTACAGTGTCTGTGTTATCCTTTTGACCGCGGCACCTGCTTCCGGGTGCATCATCATGAACATATCGCCGCCAGCTATTGCGAGTGTCAAACCCGTGATGATCTCAAATAGCGGTCCACGGTACGCGGCAGGACCCCAGTCAGAGTCCTCCTTTATCGGCGAACTCTTCATCCACGCCTCCCTCGCTCCCCATGCATTCGTCACACCACATGAGATCGGGAATGCCAGATCGGTATCACCTTTCAATGCCGATAGCCGCATTCGCTCGATGTTTGTGAATGCGTAGTCCAGCCCATAGCCAAGTGCGGCTGTCGTTGGGTCTATCACAATATCCTCGCGTGGCGTACCGAGCTTGAAGAGGTAGCGGTTCAGTGTCTTCTGCGCATTTATATCAAGTTGTGTCCATGATAGAATAACATGCCCGTTCGCCTTCGCTGCTTTCGCTATACGCTCGTAGTCCATATTCAGGTTTGCTGATGCAATCAAACAGCGTTCGCCCGCAGCAGCTTCAGCAGCAGCTTCCAGTACCTCTGGATCCTTATCTGGATTGCCCGAGCCGCCGATGACTATCGGCACTTTAACTGCCTGCAGTACCTCCTCTACCGTCTTCGCCGCCTCTCGCGCCGGTGTGTCCTTTATCATCGGGTCTGTACTTATCAGATGGATGGTGACCATATCAGCGCCAAATTCACGCACGTTCTTCTTCGCCCACTCGCCCGGATCTTCCATTACATCCTGATAATGTACTCTTACCGCTTTCGCAAGTGGAATAGGCATGTCAAAACAGTCCACGGAAATTACTGGTGGATGTGGCATTGGATTATCAAAGTTATAGAATGGCATAGCTTTTTCGCCACCGATCGTAACTGTGTTTTCTCTTGTACCACCATCAGCCGAAGTAGCACCGATCGTAACCTCCTCGATCTCTCCGTTCCATTCCGCTCTTGAGACTTCAAAACTGGCATCAACCAGTTCAAGCTCCTTCGCCGACTGTAGCTGTTGTAAGAGTGCCTGTATCATCATCGGGCTTATTGCTCCACCGAGTTCTATCTCCACGTCACCCTCTATCGTCACATCCTCCAGCGTCACCACTTTGTACTCCTCCAATACCTTCATTATCTCACTCAGACTGAGTTCCTTCGGCATGTCTCCATATTCCTATTGGTCTTCTTTTTATATACCTTTACCATTTCTCACGCTATATCACCCAGCAGGGAAACATTCGTGCATCAAAAACTCCACCCCGGCAGCAATTTCAAACTATCGCGATAGCTACTTACCACCGGATAACCGGATATGACCGTGTAGAATATGCCAAAGAGAGCAACGACGAGGATAAGAAAGCCTATCATGGCTATCAACCTCCTCCTGTCATTCTTGATGCACATCATGCAGTATGTGATTGCGAGTATCATGAACGGTACATCAGCAACGAAATGATATATGAACAGTATTCGGGTAATAAGTGAATAAGGAAGCCATAGCAGTAAGAAAGGCACAGCAATGAATAGCAATTTGTGATCACACCGCCATCCATACTTCAATATCTTAGCCACAATGAACGCCAGTGCGGGTATGCTACCCCACCATATCGCGGGATTGCCCATCAAGACAATCGTTGAGACTTCGCCGTTCAGAGTGTTGATGTACAGCCATAGTGGTTTTAACATCAGCTGCCAGCTCCACCATGGAGAAGAGAACGGGTGTGTGGCTTCGATACCCGCATGATAGCCGAACATCTGGAACTGCAATTTTAATACGTCCATCAGACTGTGCCCACCACCGGCGAATAACCACGGGATATAACTTGCAAGATATATTGCCGCGGATACGAACAGACCCGCAACAACTATTTGCCAGTCGTAGAATAATCGCCGATTCGTTCGCTTATTACATAACATCGCAAGTGCGAGAACCGAGATCAGAGTGAACATGGCTGTCCATTTCACAGCGAAGCAGAGCCCGAACGAGACGATACTCAGGAATAGCGAAGCTGGCTTCCTCTCGTATAGATAATCAAATGCGAACATGAAGCTGAGTAGCGAGAATAGCGCGATGTATATCTCACCGGTTGCCAGCCGTGCGAGTGAGAAATGCATGAAATCAAAGGAGAGAAGAGAAGCGGCGAACAAGCCCGCCATACTACTCCCGAAGATACGTGTACACAGAAGGAAGATAAGGGGTATCATCGCTGCCGCTGCGAGCACACCCATGAATCGCCAGCCAAAAGGATTCATACCGAAAATAAGAATACCAGCGGCAATTATGAGCTTGCCAAGCGGTGGATGTGTCCATTCATAGGGCTCTTTGAAGTGCAGATGCTCATATGCCGTCCGCACAAAATACATCTCATCGAAATACGCACCATCCTCTGCTGTGATCCCCGTGTAATTCTGCTCGTCAATCAGGGCTGTAGCATTCCTGCCTTCTATATTCTCGATCGGTATCCGCTGGTTCGATGCCGATATTACCATTATCTCGCCGAGCTTACCGGTTGAATCGTTCGAGAACCGGAACTTGAGGAATCGTGCATCTCGCCCGAGTGCTATTTTGTCCCATGAGCAGAAATGGACGTGCTCCTTATTGTCATAGTTGTATAACTTCTGCCATTCACCCGGTGCTGTTGCTCCATAGAGATCAAACTTCGTTCGATTGGCATCATACAGGAATATATAAACCTCCTTCAGCCGCTGAACACTGCCAAAATCCAGTATAACCGTTTCAGCACCTGCTGCAGGCTGCCAGCATGAGGATGGTAAACTCGTGGCACCGAGGTGGTTCGCTGCAATAATGATGAAGACCGCTGTGAGAATAGATACCGATGCAATCACCCGCGCTTCTCTCATCGTTCGTAGATAAGACCTCCTCTTTGAAAAGTTTTACCAAACAGCCAGAACAGGAGCAGTGAAAAAAATCGAAAAGTTTTAAAAATGCGAACCAAAATGATTATATATGCTCCCGTTGTATATTGATGCCGCAGGCAAGCGGATAGTGGTCTTTGGTGGTGGAAAGGTTGCAGAGCGTAAGATACGCCAGATACTGGAGACCACGTCGAATGTCGTAGTTGAGGTTTACAGCCGTGAATTCACACCGGGTATAGAGAAGTTCGCAGAAGCGGGTAAAGTGAAGTGTACTGAGTGCGATCTCTGGCGTGAGACAGACCTTCGGCTTGAAGGTGCTTTTATGGCTATCATATGCACGAGTGATGAGGCTCTGAACGAACACATATTTAGAGAAGCACGCAGGTTCAATATACTCATCAATTACGGACACGAAGGGGATGTCTTTATGGGTTCGGTCATACACAGGCACGGCTTCATCATCTCCATATCCACCGATGGTAAGGTACCCGCAATGGCACGTTACATGCGGGAGAAGATAACGCCGCTCATTGGCGAACGTGAGGAGAAGATGCTGGAGGTAGAGTCAAAGCTGAGGGAGGATTTGAGAGCTATTATAAAGGATGAAGCACGCAGACACGAGATATTGTACCGGGTTCTCCGTGACCCGGATTGCTGGGCTGCTATTGATGCCCCGCTGGCAGTTGCAGAAGAACTTATATTGAAGATCATCGGTGATAGATATGCATAAACTCGGCACCTTATGGTTCTCACACAAGAAGTGTAGTGTGGAGGAGCTTGAAGAGGTAGCTCAGCATATGAGACCCGAGCTATTTGCACAGAATCATCAGATCAGGGGTTATGTGATAATAAATACATGTAATCGTGTGGAGGTGTATATAAGTGCAGATAACCCGGGAGAGATTCTGGAGGATGTGCTTGAACGTTTAAATTCGAAGAAAGGTGGTATATTCACTGGTGAGGACGCATTAGAGCATCTCATGCGTGTTGTCTGCGGGTTAGAATCGATGATAGTGGGTGAAGACCAGATACTGGGGCAGGTAAAGAAGAGCTATCAGGATGGCAAGAAGTCCGGTCATCTTGACGACCTGCTGGACCTCGCATTTGATAGAGCGATAAAGGTTGGTAAGAGAGCGAGACAGGAGACACGGATAAATGAAGGTTCAGTCTCCATCGGCTCCGCTGCGGTTGAACTCGCGGAATATATCACATGGGGGCTGGATGGCAAGAGCATTCTTGTGATAGGTGCCGGCGAGATGGGCACACTGGTAGCGAGGGCGATCTCGGAGAAGAAATTAAAAGCGATGTTCATTGCCAACCGTACATTTGAGCGTGCGAAACGGCTGGCTGAAGAGGTAGGCGGGCAGGCAGCGCGGCTGGATGAGATAGAGAAGTGGCTCTCATGCTGCGATGTGGTTATATGCACAACTTCGGCACCGCATTACATACTCGATTACGAGATGATGAAGCGTGTGATGGGGCATCGTACGAATAAGAACGTGCTACTGATCATAGATATCGCAAATCCAAAGGATGTGGATGAGCGCGTGGGCGAGATCGAAGGCATCGAGCTGTACGATCTGGATAGTCTGTATGAGATAAGCGAAGAGAACCTGAAGAAGCGGCTGTCTGAGGTGGGTAAAGTGGAGAAGATAATAGAAGAGGAGATAGAACTATTCAAGAAGATTTTAGCCCGGCATCGAGTTGAAAAGCTCATAGGGACATTATATCAGTATGGGGCAGAGATAAGGGCGGGTGAGAAGCGTAAGGCGCTGCGATATCTGAAGAGAGGGCGAGATCCGGAGCAGATACTGGATGATTTCTCCCGTGCGGTGCTCTCGAAGACGCTGCGTCTGCCAACTGAGATACTCAGGCGTTATGCCCTCAATATAGATGATGAGGAATGTAAAGTGGACTTTGTAGATTTCTTCATGGACGAGTTAGAGCAGGATCTGCTGAATAAAGAAACGAGAAGAAGACATTAACTGTTTTAAAGGTCATAACATTTAACAGACAGGTAGGAGGTGAGCATATGGGAGAAGCAGAAAAGGAAGAGGTGTTAAAGAGCTGTACAGAGATGCTGGATGAGATGATAGGAGACATAACAGTTCCTCGTAACATAAGGAAATCACTGAGCATGTTGAAGAACAAGCTGCTGAACAACGGTGAATCGCTGGCAGTTAGAGCCGCTACGGTGATTTCCGATATCGAGGAACTGAATTCCAATCCAAATATACCATCTCATACCAGAACAGCGTTATGGAGTGTGGTAAGCCATTTAGAAACGATTTCCGTTGAGGAATGATAACAATAGCGATAGCAGGCAAGCCAAATTCGGGTAAATCCACATTTTTTAAAGCTTCCACACTCGCAGATGCCGAGATAGCCGCTTATCCGTTCACGACCATCTCGCCAAACGTGGGTATCGCACATGTCCGTGTGCCCTGCCCGTGTAAAGAGCTGTTGAACGATGGCAGCTGTGGTAATTGCATTCGTGGTACAAGGTTCGTCCCGGTTGAGCTGATAGACGTTGCGGGGCTTGTACGAGGAGCACACGAGGGTCGGGGGCTGGGCAATGAGTTCCTTGACGAACTCAGACGTGCGGAGGCGATAATAAACGTTGTGGATGCCTCGGGTGGCACAGACGCAGATGGTAACGTGGTAGAAGCAGGCAGTCATGACCCGATGGAGGATATAAGATTCTTCAAAGAGGAGCTGACCATGTGGGTATTCGGGATATTGAGCAGGAACTGGCGTAAACTGGCGAGGAAGGCGGAACTGGAAGGTACAAAGATAGAACGATTGATCTCAGAGCAGTTAGCGGGTGTGGGTGTGACCGAGTGGCAGGTAAGAGCAGCTATCGCACACTCACGCATCCCTGATGACCACCGTTCGTGGGACGAGCCGGCATTGAAGAAGCTCGCAGCAGAGCTGATAAAGGAGAGCAAGAAGATGGTAATCGCGGCGAACAAAGCGGATCTGGTACCACAGAGCGTGATGGACAAGCTTGTAGCGGAAGCGGAGGGTGAGATCGTGATACCGTGTTCTGCGGCAGCGGAACTCGCATTGCGCACGGCAGCGAAGAACGAATTCATCGAGTATCTGCCCGGTGACTCTGATTTCGAGATACGGCATACGGTCAGTGCTGAGCAACGTGCGGCTCTTGATAAGCTAAAGGGGCTACTCGCAACTTATGGCAGTACAGGAGTCCAGGAAGTGCTAAACCGTGTGGTATTTCAGCTGCTGGATTATATAGTTGTTTATCCAGTAGAGGATGAGCACAAATTCACCGATTCTTCGGGTCGGATTCTGCCGGATGCATACCTCATGAAACGCGGTAGTATTGCGAAAGACCTTGCTTATGCCGTACATACCGATATAGGTGAGGGATTTCTGTTCGCTATTGATGCGCGAACGAAGCGGCGACTGGGTGAACATTACGAGCTGGTGGACGGCGACGTTATTAAAGTGGTCTATGCACAGAGATGAGCAGTGTTGTCATATTAGGCTGTGGCTTTGGAGGTCTGGAAGTAGCTTCTGAATTGCGGAAGCTCTCGGATGAGGTTGAGATTACAATGGTAGACCGAAGAACGAGGTTTGAGTATCAGGCAGCGCATCCTGAGATATTGAGCGGTGCAGTAACACCCGATGAGATCTCTGCGGATTTACGCAGCTTTGCCGGGCAAATAAACGCAGAGTTCATGAACACCGAGGTTACCGGTGTGGATTTCGCAGCCAGAGCGGTTAAGACGAAGTCAGGAAGTATAGCCTATGACTATCTTGTGGTTGCAGTCGGAGGAGAACAGGCGTTCTTTGGTATACCCGGTGCGGAATCGTATTCGTATTGTGTGAACACCCAGGAGGGTGCGATAATGACGAAGCATGCACTTGACGAAGCACACGGTAACGTGGTGGTCATCGGTGCGGGCTTAACGGGAGTGGAAGTTGCAGGTGAAGTTGCAGCAGCGAGATCGCACTTGCAGGTATATCTCGTGGAGATGATGCAACGGGTACTGCCCGCATTTCCCGCGGCAAATATCGCCTCGATTGTCACCAGGAGATTGATGGACAGGGGTGTGAGGGTTCTGACGGGCAGTAGAGTGAAGGAAGTAAGGGAAGACGAGCTGATACTGGATGAAGGGTATAGATTGCCATACGATATCCTCATATGGACTGCTGGACTGGGACCTGCACGTGTGCTTGAGCAGCTCAAAGCGCCAAAAGCTAAGGGCTGGCTGAAAGTAGACCCGTATCTCAGGATTGATGGTATGCGCAATGTGTTTGCAGTGGGTGACAACGCATATTTTGAACTCAACGGGATACGTTCGGGTCAGAACGTGGAGGAAGCGGAGAGACAGGGCAGGACAGCAGCCGCGAACATAATAAGAGCGATGAAGGGTGCTAAATTGAGGATATACCGTCCGAAGAACACGGTACAGAATCCGCGAGCGATAATATCTCTCGGCGGTGGCACTGCGGTTATGTATTATCGTGGACTAACAGTCTCGTTCTGCGCATATAAATTGAAGAAATATATAGAACGCAGGTATATGAAGCGGTTCGGGGTGGTGTAAACAGATGATTGGTGTATGTTTTGGTTC
>JAODGP010000099.1 GCA_025464345.1 Methanosarcinales archaeon
GATATGACTTTTGAGGCTGCAATGAAGCGGCTGGAGCAGATAGTGGAGCAGTTGAGTGCTGGCAATCTCAGTCTGGAGGAATCTTTGAAGATTTTTGAGGAGGGGATAGGGCTCTGTAAGTTCTGCAACAGGAAACTGGACGAAGCGGAATACAAAGTGGAGAAACTGGTCGAGACCGACGAAGGCGAACTGAATATCGAGGAATTTGAAGTGACAGAATGAAGTATATAGTGGTGACCGGTGGAGTGATGAGTGGACTTGGCAAGGGCATAACAATGGCTTCCATCGGTCGGATACTGAAGAATAAGGGTTATGAGGTCATACCGATAAAGATAGACCCGTACATAAACATAGATGCGGGCACAATGAACCCGTATCAGCATGGTGAGGTGTACGTTCTCGGTGATGGCACGGAGGTGGACCTCGATCTCGGGCATTACGAGCGGTTTATGGATGTTGAACTCACTCGTGAGCATAACATAACCACCGGCGTCGTATACTCGGCGGTGATAGAGCGTGAGCGCAGGGGTGAATACCTGGGTCAGACGGTTCAGATCATACCGCACATAACGGATGAGATAAAAACGAGGATAAGGCGAGTAGCAGATAAGAGCGATGCTGCAATCTGCCTGATCGAGATAGGTGGCACGGTCGGCGATATAGAGAGCATGCCATTCCTCGAAGCGGTCAGGCAGATGCACTGTGAGGAAGAGGAGAGCGATTTCATCCTCGTTCATCTCACTCTCGTCCCTTTCACCACGCTGGGCGAGCCGAAGACGAAGCCGACACAGCATTCCGTGAAAGCCCTTCGTGAGCTCGGGCTCCAACCTGACATAATAGTATGCAGGAGCAGAGAAGCGCTGAATGACACGGTGAAGCGCAAGATAGCGATGTTCTGTAACGTTAAGCCCGAAGCGGTCATCAGCGCACCTGATACTGATGATATATACGAGGTACCGCTGCTACTCGAGCGTGAGGGTATTGCCACGTACATAATGAACAGGCTGAGGCTGAAGGTGCTGAGAAACGATCTTAAGTGGTCTGAAATGGTTGAACGGAGCAGGGCGATAACTGATAATATAAAGGTGGCGATAGTGGGTAAATATACAGGACTGGAGGATTCGTATCTGAGCATAAAAGAAGCGATGAAACATGCAGCTACCGAGATGGGCTGTAAAGTGGAGCCGAAATGGATAGAATCCGAGAATCTGGAATCGAGCGAGGATATAAGCGTGTTCTTCGGTGATGTGCATGGTGTGCTCGTCCCGGGTGGCTTCGGTGTTCGCGGTGCCGAGGGTAAGATAAAGGCGATAGAGTATGCGAGGGCGAATAAAATACCGTTTCTGGGATTGTGCTTCGGGTTCCAGCTCGCAGTTATAGAAGCGGCGAGGCATATCGCAGGGCTCGAAGACGCAAATAGCACCGAACTGGGCGAGACACAACATCCCGTTATAGACCTGCAGCCGGAACAGAAGAATCTCAGTCTCAAAGGTGGTACGATGCGATTGGGTGATTACGAGATATTTATAAGGGCTGATACACTGGCAGAACGCGTGTATGGCAGTAAGAAGATAATAGAGCGGCACAGGCACCGGTATGAGGTCAATCCTGACTATATAGATCTAATAGAGCAAAAAGGCGTGGTATTCTCCGGTACAGACCGTAGTGGGTTGAGAATGGAGATACTGGAGGTGGAAGGGCATCCTTTCTTCTTCGCCACTCAGTTCCATCCGGAGTTCAAATCGCGACCCGGTAAGCCGTCACCGCCGTTTCGCGCGTTCGTTGAAGCTGCTATGAGGTATAGAGATGAGAGAACCTGAACGCTACAGGTATGACAGGGGCGTATATGTAGCAGCGGTAGGCAAATGTGGTGCATGCTTTCTCTGTGTGGATGAATGCCCTGAGGATGCAATACATAAGATGGAGCCTGTTAAAGTGGATTACAACAGATGCACACGCTGTATGAGGTGTGTGGAGGTCTGCCCGGGCGGTATAATGCAGATAATAGATTGAGTAATAAATTTTATTAAAAAATAAATTCTTGGATTGTAACGTAATAAGGGAGTGAGTGAGATGGCTGGCGGTACGAAATTAGGAACTCCTGTAATAGTATTGAATGTGAAGTCATATGCGGAATCGGCGGGTAGAAGAGGATTTGAACTCGCGAAGGTGTGTGCAGATGTGGCATCGAAACAGGGCGTGAGTATTGCTATATGCCCGCAGCAGGTGGAACTTGCGAAGATAGCCTCTGCCGTTAATATACCGTGCTTCGCTCAGCATGTGGATGCCATAGAGCCGGGCAGTCACACCGGATTTGTAACGCTGGAGTCGGTGAAGGAAGCGGGTGCAGCCGGTACACTGGTGAATCATTCGGAGCACCGGCTCAAAATAGCAGATATTGAGTTCATAGTGAGAAGAGCTGCGGATTTGAACCTGATGACAATCGTATGTACGAATAATATACCGGTTAGCCGTGCAGTTGCGGAATTTAAGCCTTATGCCATAGCAGTTGAGCCACCTGAGCTGATAGGCAGTGGTAGAGCGGTATCAAAGGTGGATCCAGAGATAGTGGCAAATACGGTCGAGGCGGTGAAGTCTGTTTATAGCGATTGCGTGGTGCTATGTGGCGCAGGTGTAACAGACGGTGATGATGTTCGGGCTGCGATTGAGCTCGGTACGGATGGTGTGTTACTGGCTTCTGGTGTGGTGAAGGCGAAGGATCCGAAGACCGCTCTGCTTGATCTTGTTACGGGATTGTAGTTAAGCGGCACGCGAAGAAGCGTAAATTCACAGTTCCTGTGTGACAAATGCGTACTGAGTGGCAGTTGGCAATTCGCGCCTCAATCGCCTTATGTCGTCACGATAGATGAAGATCGTGTCACTGGCTCCTGGTTTGTGCAGCAATTTCAGCACCACCTCACACTCTATCCTGCCCCTTATCCTCGATATGCCCCTGCCGTAATCGGGCGTGAGTTCTATGTATATCGGCAGTTTCAACTGCGGATGATACTCCTCAGGTATCAGGCTCGCTATCTTCACCAGCTCTTCCTTCTTTATACGCTGAATCGTATCGTCTCTACCGCGAACCGCGGGCTTATCCTCACGCAGTAGTGTGGCAAGCGTCTTCCGTTCCGCGGGTAGATGCCTGTTCAATGCCCGAATAGCCCTTATCAGCCGGGATTCAAATTCCATCTTCCACCCTTCTATATAAGTTATTAATTTTTTTGTCAAAACCGGAATTATGAATTGTCTGATTGCTGTTGATTCGTCCACATCTTCGCCCTGTATTCTTCAATAAATCCTCCGTCAAATGCACTCTCTTTTCTGTCATTCTACAGTTTCAGTTCGATGAAAAGAGATGATGAAGAAGTTTATTAAAACGCCCACCAGCCAAACTTGTTGACCCATATCACACCCCACAGGTTGACCAATACAGAGATGATTATAAGAACCCTGTGGTGCCACCTGATTCTCTCTCCTATACCCTTCACCGTGAGTATATACAGGAAGGGATAAAAATCCATAGCATACCGGTATCCGAAACCCCAGCCAGAACATCCCTTACAGAATATCACCGAAGCTACTGCAATTATAGCAAGCCAGCATGCCCATGTGATTGCCTCTCTCCTCGGCGACCGCAGAGCGTAAACGAATGCCGGTGTGGTTACCCAGATAGCCATGCCCCGCCATGGTGGTAGAATATACGGCGGCTCGGGTCTGAATACCGGAAGACCCATCAGTATCGTTGCAAGGTTACACGGTATATATGACAAACTGAACAGTCCCTCGCTGAACCATGGCTCTTCCAGGATGCCCGGTATCAGCCAGTATGCAACATCAAATGGCGTGCCAAATCTGATAAAGTTGTAGAGCATATTCAAACTGACGAAGACAGATGCGCCTGCAAACATCTTGAGTAAAGGTAACACTGACTTTGAGACGCTCCAGCGCTGGTTGTAGATAATCATTAAGCCAAAGAAAAAGAGTGTGAGTATTGTTGGCAGTCTGCACCAGTAAGACGCTCCAACGAACAATCCCACCAGCAGTGGGCGCCCTCTATTCAGTGATTCGTGTATTGCCATGAACATGAAAAATACCGACATTACATGAGCTAAATACCAGGCTGAACCCACACTGGTAAGATACCAGAAAATCGTGCCAAAGCCGAAGAATACCGCCGACCATATATGCATGCTTCCGTTTACTTTCCCGACATCTTTAGCAACCATGCACGCCATTACCACACTCAGACTACCAACAAACACAGAAACCAGCGTTTGATTGAGTGATGTACCAAACACAGCAACCAGAGGCATCATCACGACCGCGGGAAGGGGTGGATAAACTACATAGAAGCCCTTCTCACACGGGATTAGCTCGTTCAACCATGGTGGTTGTTCCAGCAAATATAACCTGCCGTGCAAGAATGCATCAGACAACCTGACATAGTAATCATAGTAAGTTGGATGCCCCTCTCCTGAGAGCCAGAAAATCACAAACGAGAGAAAGAACAGCACCAGATACGTACGATTAGACGTGGTCACCATCTTTATCCGCTCCTTCATCAGACCAAAAAATGCCATAATCTTAATT
>JAODGP010000100.1 GCA_025464345.1 Methanosarcinales archaeon
AAATCCATAAAATAATGCCAATAACAAAAAGCGCCCATAAACCATAAATGCCACGGACCCTTAGCCCTGTTTCTCTGAATACACGACCACAATCGGCTTACCTGTGATATTCTCCAGTTCTCTCTGTAGCTGTTCCTTCTTCATCGCCAGTTCCTGCTGCCGTGATGCTATTCCTCGTTTCCTCTTCGCTATCGCTTCTTCCAGCCGTGCGAGCTGCCCCTTCGCGGTAGCAATCGCATGTTCGAGCTCTTCTCGTTCCGATTTCAGACCCATATCCGATAGTTCCCTTCTCAATGCCTCTTCCTTCGCTATCAGCGACCTGTACCTCGCACTCAGCCCCTCCAGGTCGGTACTCAGTAGATGGTCTATCCATCTCAACGCGCTCGCCCGTCTGCTATCCTTCAGTATGCCACTATTCTCATGGATTACCATGCGTATAGCACGTAAATACCTCTCGTTTAGCGCCTGAACCGGGCAATCGAGGATAGAATCCACCGCAGCACGCACGTCAGGAGCGAGCTTGAGCCTGCCGGTATCATCCTGCTTCCTCAACAGATAGAGTGGTTTCTGTATCGGTGCGAACATATCTTTTATCTCCGACTCTGCTGCGGCTAATTCATCCTTTAGAGCCGCCAGTTCCGACTGACATGCTAATAACCGTTTCCATTCCGGTCTCCGCTCTATTGCTCTTAGCCGATATTCCGAACGTTCCAGACCACGTTTTATCGCACGATATTCCGCTTCTTCCACACGTATACGCTCTCCTTCGGAGTCTATATCCGCCATCTGACTCCTTATGTTGTGTATTAACGCATATACACGTGCTAATTCTGCGAATTCCTTCTCCTTCGTCTTCAACGGTCTCGCCAGACGGTTAAGAACCGTTATCAAGTTGTCTATACATGTTTCCACCTCCTTCAGCTCGTCCGGGAACAGCGAACGGACGAAATAAGCCTCCTTTGAGACCTTACTCAGCACCGAATCTATGGTGCGTGAGGCTGTGTTATGGAACTCCGAAACGGTTCTGTAATCCATACGTGCGGGTATGACCAGCCTGTCACAGAGCGAATAAAGCAGTTTCACCATCTTATCACGACCCAATAGCCCTATCTTCGTGACCTGTGCGGGCATATCCCCCTTCGGACTGGCATCTCGCAGTTTGTTGATACTATCCCTGAGCCCCTCCCGGCTCGTCACCACTTCATCATACGCATCCGGGTTCAAACCGCAGAATAACGTATTCGTGACACGCTCAAGCCATGTATCAATCTCATCAAATGCGACCGTGTCGGGTATATCCTCACCTCTTCCCAGTATTCTACTCAGCCACTTCACTTCTCTAAGGGATAAACCTGGCACATATCAGCTCCCCATCACCTTCAAGCTCCACACTGCGTGATTTCGCAGGTATCAGTATCGTATCCGGCATCACCATCTTCTGCACGCCATTTAATGTTAGCTCGCCACCGACACATGTGAGCACCACCATATCGGCGGTATCAAGCGAGAATACGCCATGAACGCTGATGTGCTCCAGTGCCAGATGGTCACCACGCATACGCTCGCCTGCACAGTTCAAGCCGCCGACAGGTTCAAATCTGAGCACATTTGCTGCATCTTCAAGATGTAACGCCCTGCCTCTGCCATAATCGTATATCCTGAACGTCCGCTCGGATACGGTGCTCACCTCATATACCTTCGTGCCAGCGCCAAGTGCATGGATAACACCTGCGGGGATGTGATAAATATCACCCCTGTGTGCATCAAATGCGTCCATATGCTCAAGCAATTCGCCACTACGCACCAGTGCACTGAACTCCGCAGTGCTGATTCTATTCCTGAACCCCAGATAAACCCTCGCATCCTCATGCGCATCTAACACATACCACGCCTCCTCCTTGCCCATCACATCACCAATCTCGTGTGCGTAATCATCGTCTGGATGCACCTGTATCGAGAGGTTATCGTCCGCTTTTATTATCTTCACCATCAGCGGGAATACTTTTGCTTCATCTGTACCAAGTATATCATCCGGGAGGAACGATACGAGCTCGCATAGCGTCAATTCCCCAGGTTGCATATCCGTATCCATGTATATATCTATACAGTTACGTGGCGATGCGCACCACAGCTCATAGCCCCATGGCCTGGGTATACGCACGGGCTTTATCCTTATCGGGCGTTCGACCATCCTCTTCACATCCTCAGGTGCGTGCATAAGCGCTTCTGCCAGCCGTGCGTGTCGCTCTTTCGTGGCTTCCATATCATCAAGAGCAACACCCCTCATCATGGCTGCTACTTCGTTCAATGAATATGTGTTACCCGGCAGGGGCTTATACCACCACTCCTCCCTGGGGCTGTATTCCATACCTGTGGGGAATCTCAGCCGTATCCTGCCACGAACGGGATGAAAGACATCCACGAGCATGATACCATCAAGCTCGACAGTTGTGTGCTCAACCACATTATAGACCACACAATCCCTGCACCTTATGGTGTTCAGTCTGGAATTGAATACGCATGTGTGGTCGAGCATAGCCGATTTCGCCACTGTGTTTGATACCACACTCCTTCTTATGGTTCCGTTCTCTATATCCGAATCGGAATATATGGAATCAAGAATCTCACAGCCATTAACCTTTGTGGTGATGAGCTCAACATTGAGGAACTTCCGCAGATACTCCTCATCCCTGTCGAGCAACCGCATCATGTTCTCGTAATAGCCACTGTTAGTGCCGAAATCGAGCCAGATGCTGCTTTCACTTATTGCAAAGCTCCTTATCAGCTCCTCAGCATCGGTCTTCAGCCGCTCAGCACGTGCTCTCAGCCATTCATCAGAGCTAACCGGATCAGGCGATACCCACAACTGCCACAACTCGTCTGAATTGAACCTGCCGGTTCTCGTCTCGAGTTCATCTGCGAATACCTCAAGCATATGCTCCGCCATGCGACCGCTCAGTGTGAATACACCGAGATTGAGCAGCACATCGGCACCACTATGCCGTGCTATCTTCGCCCTTACCGCTTCGTAGTTCCTCGTATCGTCAAAATCGAGCAATACACAGCCATCAGGTCCGCATCTGACTATCTGGACACCGTATCTGGCGGCAATCTCCTCTGTCAGTTCGGTCTTTAAGCCCAGGAGCATGACATGCGTGCGTGCTGCGCTGTCAGCTATCCTTGCGGGTGCGTCATCAATGAAGATGAACTGGTCACACCATGTGACCACTATCCGACCGGGTATAGAGAACCGCTGGAACTGCTTTATCACACCCTCAAGCACGGAACAGCCCGGCACATCGATGAATGCCTTGTTCTTACATGTTCTCGTCAGTATGTTACGTGTGCCTTCGCCTGCTGTATGGACGATGAGCACACTCTTCCCTCGTTTCACTTCCGATATGAGCTCAATGCCTGCCGCTTCTGATGCGTTCTTTATGGCAAACAGTGTGCCGAGCCCGTTACCGGCGGAGCCGTGCCAGCCACTCTCGGCGACCGGTATGATAACAGAGCCGAGAGCCACATCTGCTCGCCACCGGTAATGCTCCAGGTATCTCACATCCGTGTCGTCACCGACCACAACCACGATATAATCGAACATTATACGCCGTCTCTCTTCTTTCTTCTTTAAGCTCTCGAATATAAAAGCCTTTGCACGCAAAGGTCTCGTGTAAGACATACTACCGGTGAAAGCTCAGATGAAAAGAGGGGGTTACGACGAGAAGATGCAGAACAGGAGAGGGGCAGAAAGAAAAGACGGACGACCTAACCTTTGACCCATCCACGCTTCACCAGAAACTCTTTTATTATGGCTGCACACTCGTCCACGCTCATCCGCTCGCTATCCACGATAACCTCGGGATTCTCTGGCTCCTCGTATGGCACATTCACACCCGGAACTGTTGCACCGCGTTCCGCAGCTTTACGGTATATGCCATGAGGTGCATGTACCGCTGCCCTGGTACGTTCCCGCGCCATGCACGTCCCCAGTGAGCACTTGACATACACCTCCGCGAAATGCGGGATGGCTGCTCGTGCCCTGTCCCGGTATCTTCGCCTGTTGGCTGTGGCGTCTATTATCACCGGCTTCTGACACTCCACGACGAGTAATTTCGCCATATATGCCAGCGAAGCATATACTACCTCCCGCTCGGACTCCGAATACGTGGGCTCTGGCGTTATGAACCGCCTTATCTCATCGAGCTCAAGCACCTTCACATCACCTATCAAGGCACGTACTCTCTGTGCTATCGAGGTCTTACCACAGCCTGGCAAGCCCGTTATCCATATCACCCAGGTCATTTCAACCACTATTTTTATTAACGTGTAAAATATTGACACAGAATTACAATATATTAAGGTTTCATGCGCGCCGATATATACAATTGTCCATTCATATGTGCAATTATAGAAAAGCTTATATATAAAGTTTCTCCAATTTGTAAGTTAGGAGGTGATTGTATGGAGAAGAGAGTCATAGCAGGCGTAATTGCAGTGACGGTAATTGCAGTGGCTGTGCTCTCCGCGGGCTGTATAGAAGAGAAAAAGACGACCCTCACCATCGGCTATCAGCCAAGCACGCACCAGATCGCAGCGATGCTGGCATACGATAAAGGCTGGTGGGATGCTGACCTGGCGAAATTCGGCATAGAGCAGGTAGTTATGAAGGAGTTCCCCTCAGGACCGCCGGAGATGCATGCGATGCTCGCAGGTGATCTTGATGTTGCATATGTTGGTGTTGCACCGCCTATCGCGGCGATGTATGAAGATCTGGATGCGAAGATAGTTGCAGGTGTACAGACGCAGGGGTCCGCACTGGTCATTCGCCCGGAGCTCGCCGATGAATACAACAGAAAAGGACCTGAATCCTTGATAGGCAAGAAGATAGGAACCTTCCCGCCAGGCTCCATCCAGCACACGATACTCTCAAAGTGGCTCATGGATAACGGAATAGACCCGAAGGAGGATGTTGATATAAAAGCGATGGGACCGAGCGATGCTGCTACTGCTATCGGTGCAAAGACGGTGGATGCGGTCTTTCTACCGAGTCCTACACCCACCATTATCGTGGAGGAGGGCAATGGAGTGATCGTTGAATGGTCAGGTTCGATGTGGCCGAATCATGCATGCTGCTGCCTCGTTGCGAGTGGCGAGATGATGAGGAAACACCCGGATATGCTCAAGCAGATAATAAGGACGCACATACGTGCTACGGAATACCAGATTGCGCATCCAGATGAGGCTGCGGAGATCTATGCGAAGTGGGAGCATGCGGATGTATCAACGATAAAGCACTCGATAAAGGCGACTGATATGGAGTGGATCCACGACCCGCATCTCGAGATGGAATCCGGCGAGGAATATGCGGAGGTGATATATGACCTGAACAGGGAGCGATACGAGAGCAAGGGGATAAAGCCACTAACCCGGGCGGATATCTTCGATACCAGCTTCTATGATGAGGTGATAGCGGGTAAATGAAGGCGTGGATAAGGGGCAATGCGCAGGGGCTGGGACTTCTGATTGCGGTTATCACGCTCTGGGAGTTCATGGCTGGGTACGTGGTAAAGAACCCGCTAATCTTGCCACGGTTCTCAGCCGTTATTTTTTCTATTTACATGCTCAGGCATCTCTTAATAGAGGATATAGCAATCAGCCTGCTTCATTTTGGTATAGGACTCTCAACGGCTTTCCTGGTGGCTTTACCACTGGCGATAGGTATGGGCTGGTTTCAGAAGATATTCCGGATGGTAGACCCGATAATAGAGATTCTGAGACCGATACCACCTCTCGCGTGGATACCCATTGCGATGGTATGGTTCCATCTGACGCATTATGCCGCGGGCTTCATCATATTCATCGGTGCTTTCTTCCCCATACTGATAGATAGTTACACCGGATTTCGTAATGTGCCGAAGGTACTGGTGGAGACGGGCAAGGTGCTCGGCTGTATAAACGCCAGGAAACTGATAAAATATGTTGCTTTTCCTTATGCGCTTCCTTTCATTGCCACCGGCACTCGTGTGGGAATGGGAGTGGGGTGGATGTGTGTGGTGGCAGCGGAGATGTTCGGAGTGAGTGAGAGCGGGCTTGGCTACCGGCTGTTCCAGAAATTCTATTTCCTGCATCAGATGGACTATGTGGTGGCATACATGCTCGTTCTCGGGCTGGTAGCTCTATGCCTGGATCGTTTGTTCAGATCACTCGTTGAAGAGCGATTATTTAAATGGAAGAAGGGGATAGTGAAATGAACCGCAGACTGGAGGTTCGTGGTGTAACGAAGGTTTTCAACACAGAAGAGGGTGTTATAAAGGCACTGGAGAATATAAATCTTGAGGTGAAACCCGGCGAATTCCTCTGCATCATAGGTCCTTCCGGGTGCGGTAAGACGACGTTGCTGAGAATGATTGCCGGGTTAGACTATCCAACCAGGGGTAAGATCATTTTAGATGGTAAGGAGGTGAGGGGTCCATCGCCAGACAGGGGCATGGTATTCCAGGAATTCTCGCTATTCCCGTGGCGAACGGTATTGAAGAATGTGGAATTCGGACTGCAGATGCAGGGTATAGACGCATCGAGGCGGCGTGAAATAGCGAAGAAGTATATCGGGCTGGTGGGACTGGACGGATTCGAGAATCACTATCCCTATGAGCTTTCAGGCGGTATGAAGCAACGAGTGGCAATTGCACGAGCACTTGCAACTGAGCCTTCCATACTCCTGATGGATGAGCCTTTTGGCTCGGTGGATGCACAAACGAGGAACATCCTGCAGGAGGAGCTGTTGCAGATCTGGCAGCGGACCGGTAAGACCGTATTATTCGTCACGCACAGCGTTGATGAAGCGGTCTATCTCGCAGACCGAGTGGTGGTGATGTCAGCGAGACCGGGCAGTATTGTGGAATGTATGAAAATCGGGATAGTACGTCCGAGGAAGCGGACGAGCATGGAAGCGAACGTTATCAGGGAGCGATTGCTCAGGCTGCTCATTAGCGAGCGTAAGAAGACAGGTATATTCCGATAACAAATTGCAAAATTGATGTCATGACCATCTTGATGGGAAACAAGCCTTATATAAATCTCATACTATTTCTATACAAAGGAGGAACATGGAGATGACTGTTTATTACCGCCCGACCACATTTCAACAGAGGAAATATCTGTTTGAATTGGTCGGGCAGTTAGGAAATATTTCAGAGGCATGTAGACGGGCGAAAGTCTCACGCTCAACTTACTACAGGTGGAAGGATGCTGAGGAACAACTGAGAATGGTCCT
>JAODGP010000018.1 GCA_025464345.1 Methanosarcinales archaeon
TCTATCGTGGTTATCGCGCCAGTGGAGCCCGGTACAAACACGGTAACGATACCATCCTCAACCTCCGACTCCCTCAACTTGCGATTTATCTCATCCGTCAGGTCTATTATCTCCACCTCGCCTCGCGTATCGAAATGCAGCTCCTTCGTCTCTACGGTCATAATTACCAGTTTATAATTTCCACGCTTCCTGCTCCATCGCCAGGAACGCCTGCAGTTCCTCCGCAGTCATTACCGTCGTCTTCACTTCCACCTCCGCGCCCAGCTCCTCCACCGGCGCACGCACAATCTTAACGAGCAGCTCGGCAATGGGTATACCCGGGAATGGGAACGCCAGTGTAATGGTGACTTTACCATCTTCAACTGCGATGTCCTTCAGTATCCCCAGTTCATGCAGCGTACGATCAATCGCAGGATGCCTCACCTGCTCCAGCACTTTACGGACCGCTTCCTCCGTCAGCTCGCTCATACGCCCAGGTCGGGATTTGAACCCGAGTCCGAGCCTCGACAGGGCTCAATGATAGGCCGCTACACCACCCGGGCTATACTTATACTTTAAAAGTAAAAGATAAAAAGTTAATGATAAAGGTAAAAGAAAAAGTAGAGAGGGTGAAAGAAAGAGAATGGCAACAAGGGGAAAGAAAGCAGCGGAGAAGGTAAAGTTGCTGATGGACAAGACCGAGCGGATAAGAAATATCGGTATCATCGCTCATATAGACCATGGTAAGACCACATTGACCGACAATCTACTCGCTGCTGCGGGTATTATCTCAAAGGAACTCGCAGGTGAGCAGTTGTTCACCGATTTCTATTACCTGGAGCAGGAGCGCGGGATAACCATATTCGCAGCGAATGTCTCCATGGTCTATAACTATAAAGGTAACGATTACCTCATAAACCTCATAGACACGCCCGGTCATGTTGATTTTGGTGGTGATGTCACGAGAGCACTTCGTGCAGTGGATGGCGCCGTCGTGGTCGTTGATGCGGTCGAGGGTGCGATGCCACAGACCGAGACGGTACTGAGGCAGGCGATGCGTGAGAACGTGAAGCCGGTCCTCTTCGTCAACAAGGTTGACCGGATGATAAACGAACTGAGACTGGATGCACGTGAGATGCAGACGCGGCTCGCTAAGATAATAGACAAGATAAACAAGCTCATACAGGGCATGAATAAGGATAGGTATGAGGAATGGAAGCTGGACGCAGCAAAAGGCAACGTCGCTTTCGGGTCCGCATTATACAACTGGGCTATTAGCGTGCCCACTATGAGGGACACCGGCATCGGCTTCCGCGAGGTATATGAGTACTGTACCGCGGGCAATATGAAGGAGCTGGCGGAGAAGTGCCCTGCGTATGTCGCGGTTCTTGATATGGTGACCGAGCATCTACCCAGCCCGGTGGAAGCGCAGAAGTATCGGCTGCCGGTAATATGGCATGGTGATGTAAACACGAAGATAGGGCAGAGCATGGTCAGCTGTGACCCTGATGGAGATGTTGCTTTTATGGTCACCAGCATCTCGGTTGACCCACATGCGGGAGAAGTAGCCACCGGGCGACTGTTCAGTGGTAGCATAGAAAAGGGCAAAGAGCTGTTTGTATCCGGTGTGTATAAGAAGAACCGCGTGCAGCAGGTGAGTATATACATGGGACAGGAGCGTGTGGAGGTAGAGCGAGTCCCCGCAGGCAACATAGCGGCACTGGTGGGCATAAAAGATGCCGTCGTCGGCTCCACCCTCTCAACCGTTGAGATGGTGCCATTTGAGAGTATAAAGCATTACAGCGAGCCTGTCGTCACAGTCGCGGTGGAAGCGAAGAGCACGAAGGACCTGCCAAGGTTGATCGAGGTGCTCAGAAAGATAGCGAAGGAGGACCCGATGGTGCGAGTGGAGATAAACGAGGAGACAGGCGAGCATCTGGTCTCGGGAATGGGCGAACTGCATCTCGAGATAATAACAAATCGTATCAACCATGACGAGAACATACCGATAATCGTATCGCCACCGATCGTGGTGTATCGAGAGACGGTGCAGGAACATGCCGGTCCGGTCGAGGGTAAATCGCCGAACAGGCATAATAAGTTCTACTTCGAGGTAGAACCGCTGGATCACGCCATAGTGGAGAAGATAAAGGCAGAAGAGCTGACCGTCGGCAAAGATCGTGTAGCATTGCGTGACAAGCTGATAGAGGCGGGCATGGATAAAGAAGAGGCGAAGAACGTCGTTGATATAATTGAGGGTAATGTGCTCATTGATATGACCAAAGGTATCCAGTATCTGAGAGAGACGATGGAACTGATCCAGGAGGGTTTCAGGGATGTGATGACCAGTGGTCCGCTCGCTCATGAGAAGTGCCGGGGTGTGAAGGTGAAACTGGTGGATGTGAAGTTGCATGAGGATTCTATCCACAGAGGACCCGCACAGGTGATCCCCGCGGTCAGGAACGCGCTGCTTGGCGCTATGCTACTCGCAAAAGCGACTTTCCTCGAGCCTGTGGTGGAAGTCTTCATAAGCATACCGCAAAACCTGTTTGGTAATGTCACGCGTGAGTTACAGAGCAGAAGAGGGCAGATACTGGATATGCAGACCGAGGGTGAGATGATAAGCGTGCGTGCGGAGGCGCCGGTCGCGGAGATGTTCGGCTTCGCCGGTGACATCAGGTCGGCAACCGAAGGCAGAGCGCTATGGAGTACCGAGTTTGCCGGGTTCAAACCCATACCCCATGCATTATTCGTGGAGAAGGTGCTGGAAGTCAGGCAGAGGAAAGGACTGAAACACGAGATGCCAGAGCCCGGTGACTTCTTATCCTGACCTGAAACGATGTGCTAATATGCGAGAATAAGGTCCATCAGCGTTTTGCTATCCACTTCCACATGCGTTCGCCATCCGATGAGCAGGGATTCCTCGTCCTCTTTCAGATAGCCCTGCCTGATGTAACGGTCAAGTGCGGAAGAAACCCTTCGTCGTGGGAATTTATCAGCCAGGAGATCCTCAACCGATTTCCTCGGTGCTCTGCCCTGCCTGGATATGATATAAGCCAGTGCTGCGGATAGCATAGCAACATCATCAATCCTGAGCCCTGAGGCTTTATCCGTCATCTGTTCCTTTAATACAACCACGAATCGGTCATTCTCGGACTTACCTGCCTCGTCTGCACTCAGCCGCCGCACTTCCAGTCCGAGTTTGTTAATGAAGGAGTTCAGCAGTTCGATTATCTCCAGGTAATCCTCACCCAGTGCCTTCTTCAGCTCCCAGCCCTTCACACCCGGGAGGTTATGCCGCCGGAATAGCAGTAACTGGGCTGCCTTCTTCACCTTCCGTTCCGCTCTTGCCGCTTCTTCTCCTTCCATCTCAACCAGTCCTCATGGCTGAGTGCGATGGGAACAGACCTGTCCACATTCGCAGCACCTTCGCCGTGCGTTATGAATATCTTCTCCTCCAGTGGTTCTACATCGAGTTCAGCCCTGCCTTCACTCACAAGATGGCTGGTCAGATACGCCCTTCGCACACTCTCATCAAAATTATCGGTATCGTATATGAAGTCATAATACTCCGTTCTGCCACGCATTTTGAGCTCGTTCTCCACACTCGCCAGCTCTTCCTTAAATTCGGTCTGCGACAGGATGCGTAGCGAAAACAGGTCACTCAGCTCCATCACACCCGCTTCCGGTATCAGTTCAGCCTCAGAAGCTCGCTTACGCTCGCTCAATGGTAAGAGCGCATTCCAGTAATCCATGCCCTGCTTTAACCGTTCGGCGGTGAGTCTGTCGAGTGATACGATGGGATGCCATGCTTTGAGGAATGCCGATGCGAGCTGAACCGGCTCCATCAGCCTCAGCTTGAGTTCTATCAGTGCGGGGTCGATGTAAAAAGAAGCAGACCGGTCTTTTACCCATCTGCACTGGAGTTCTATCACCCTCGTCAGCTCTGATATAGCCTCGCTATCCAGCAGCAGGTCGTCCATACTCTTACAGCGCTTTATATATGCCCTGAGCAGCGATAAGAACCTCTTCACGTCCAGCTCGAAGGGGTCAATCTCCGCACTCTCTACCGTCTTGCAGAATTGAATCAATCGTAACAGCTCAGCCCGGTCTGTGGTCATCTCCTGTGCCCTCTAATATAAGGAATCAAGCCACCAGCGAGCAAAATCTCACGCTCTCGCATCGTGAGCTGGTGATTAACACCAAATTCATGCCCCTTGCTCCTGTCATACACGGTTATCGGCTCGTTATCCTCGATGCTTCGCCTCACCGCCATCAGCTCCAGTTCATCACCCATATCTATCGCATCGTAGTCGGAATGCGAGCTGAATATCAGTGGCAGGACGCCGAAATTGATGAGGTTAGCCATGTGTATGCGCTCGAACGACTTTGCAATCACTGCCTTTACACCTAAGTATGCGGGACATATAGCGGCATGCTCACGAGAAGAGCCCTGACCGTAACTGTCACCGGCTATGATGATGTTATACTTACCCCTGGCTCTGTTCTCCATCGCTCTATCATAGAAACAGCGGTCCAGCGGTTCGAATACGTATCTTGCATAGCGAGCTATGTTCGACCGGTATTTCAGCCTGCTACCCGCGGGTATTATGTGGTCGGTCGTGATATTATCGCCGAGTTTTATCGTTACAGCACCGTGGATGGACTCAGGCAGCGGCATGAACCCGGATGGTGGTGCACCTATATTTGGACCACGGTATACATCCGCATTCATATCCTTCTTCGATGGCTTGATAATCATGCTATCATCAATATAAAGCGTCTGGGGCAGTGGTTCAACTGCGGGATAGCTCATCTCCTCGCCACGTGGATCTGTGATTTTACCTGAGATGGCAGCCACAGCGGCGGTTTCCGGGCTCACGAGATACACCTTCGCACTCGCTGTGCCCGAACGCCCCTTAAAATTGCGATTGCTCGTTCTTAATGATACTGCATCGGTCGCCGGTGCATAACTGTTACCGATACAGAACCCGCAGGTGCATTCTGCGATTCGTGCTCCCGCATCGATTAGTGCTGATAATCCACCTGCACGGGCGATATTCATGAGCACCTGCCTTGAGCCCGGTGCGATTATCAATTCCACATCGGGATGTACCTTATTACCTTCAAGTATTTTCGCAACGGTCATGAGGTCCTTGAACGACGAGTTCGTGCAGCTACCTATGCATACCTGGTTCACTTCCGTACCTTCCAGTTCTGCCACGGGCTTTATATTGTCCGGGCTATGAGGGCATGCGGCAAGAGGGACAACCTCATTCAGGTCTATCTCCACTTCAGATTCATAATCTGCGGTGTCATCGCCCGCTTTGAGCTCTAACCAGTCGTGAGCACGCTGCTGCGCTCGTAAAAACTCGAGTGTGCGTTCGTCGCTCGGGAATATGGAGGTGGTGACGCCACATTCGGCGCCCATGTTCGCTATCGTCGCTCGTTCGGCTACCGAAAGGGTCTTCACACCTTCGCCACGGTACTCAAATACGTAGCCCACATTGCCACGTGTGGTGAAGAGTTCAAGTACTTTCAGTGCGACATCCTTCGCTGTCACCCATGGCTGGAGCTTGCCCTTGAGGTTAATCGCTCTTATCTTCGGGCACTTGATATAAAAAGGGCTGCCACCCATTGCCACTGCCACGTCCAGCCCGCCAGCACCGATGGCGAACATGCCTATACCGCCAGCGGTGGGTGTATGACTGTCAGAGCCGAGTAATGTCTTGCCCGGGCTGGCGAACCGTTCAAGGTGCACCTGATGGCATATGCCATTGCCGGGCTTTGAGAAGAATATGCCGTATTTGCGTGCTATCGAGCAGAGGTAGCGATGGTCGTCTGCATTCTCGAACCCTGCCTGGATTGTGTTGTGGTCAACGTAACTGACAGATAGTTCGGTCTTCAGCTCTGCTATGCCGAGCGCTTCTAACTGGAGATACGCCATTGTGCCGGTCGCATCCTGTGTCAATGTCTGGTCAATCCTGATGGCTATCTCCTCCCCCGGCTCGAATTCGCCATATTCTATATGCGACTCTATTATCTTCCTCGTTATGCTCATTATACCATTTAATCTTTCTTTTCTTAATTTAAGAAGAAAGTCAAATATAGTGGATATGTAGAAATGGACTGAGTGCACTCACTTTTGATCTGGAACTTTATGGTGAGGATGGTAAAATTGAGGATGGGTAAAATGAAAATCTTGGATAAGGTATCGGCAAGGAAAACATTTGTTCATCCTGATACCGATGAGACAGTTTCCGATCGTGAAACGTACCCCCTAATGGGGCGTCCACTCGCCATTTCCCTCATTTTCATCCGCGAGACGAGTAATCGAGACCGGTGCCGTGTTGCACGCGCTTAGGAGGTGCAGCCACAATCAATGGCACTTTCTCCTTCCTGTTCACGCCTTTTCCTCCCGTGTTCAGGTGCGCCTGATGGTCACCGCATATAAGTAATAACCCCTCTATTCCCGAGACAGCATCCGCTATCTCGCCTATATTTCTGTCTGTAATTCTTGCTGCGAGATGCAAATCCCAGCCACGATGTGCAAACCGATCTATGGTGCGTATATGAGAGAATATCAGTTGCAACTGGTGCCTGTTCAGCATAGAGATCGTATGCTCGGTTATCAGCCGGTCATATTCCACTATATCCTCACGGTCACTGATACCATATACACCGCTCAGCCGCCCGATGAGCGGTTCAGTGCCCTTCTCCTCGATTACCACACCCGCCTTCCTGCCCTGTTCCTCCATCTGCTCCAGGATCGATTTACAGGTCGAGCGTCCAGCATCCGCAGATGTGAGAATGCCATGTGATTCCGGTCTCAATCCAGTGAGGATAGATGCAATCGCGGGTGTCGTGTGGTTGCTCACGGTCTCGCATTCCAGCATAAAACCATTCTGCTCTGCGAGCCTGTGCAGCGTGCTAAATTCGTTTCCGAGCTCGTAATAAAGTTCTATATCCAGACTATCCACCACCAGCAGTACCACTGTATGCGGAGCCGGATAGCGTGCATATGCGAACTCAAGTACACGCTTGATCGGGCGTGCGGGCGAATCCAGCGAGATATGGAAATATGCCGCTATTGTGGGTGCTATCTGCAATAATGAGAATGAATTTTTAACCTTAATATGTATCAACACCGGTCACCCCCTTATATACACATATGCGTAAAAGTATATGTGAAGATATGCCTGCGGAAAGGCACGTGGCGGTCGTGCAAAAAGAGATGGAAATGAAGGAGTTTGAGAATTGCAGGCTCTGCAGCTGGGAATGCGGTGTTGACCGTCTGGCGGGTGAAACCGGCGTTTGTGGTGTCGGCGTTCCTGAAATAGCATATTGTAACCTCGCTCAGGTCCTCCACAGCTATTCTGTGACAATGCTCGGCTGTAACTTCCGATGCATATATTGCAATGCCTATCGTCTATCCCAGTATCCGGGCAGTGGCTGGTTCTATCGTGGTTATATCGCACCGGAACAGCTCGCTTATGAGGCTGTACAACGGATACAATCGCAAGAGGGTAAGAGAATGGGTGTGAACCGGCTGAGTTTCACCGGTGGCGAGCCCACCATACATCTACCATACATAAAAAAGGTCGTAACACTGGTAAAAGAGCATATTCCCGAGCTGGGTGTTGGCTTTGCCACCAACGGCTTCCTCAGTCTGGACGCACTCAAGCAGGTTATAAAACTATGTTCTTATGTCAACTTCGAGATAAAGGCGTTCCATGATGATACACACCGGGCTATCACAGGAGCACCTGTTGAACCGGTCCTGCGTAATGCCGAGTTCCTGATCAAGAACGGCAGGGATAAAATCCGCACGTTCAGAACGATTGTGATACCTGGCATAAATGATGGCGAGATCGAAGCTATAGCAGAGTTCCTCGCTTCGATAGATCCCACAGTGCCTTTGCGTATCATACCATTCAGACCCAATTACATCCTCTATTACCACCCGGGACCGACGAGTGCGAGGATGGAGGAGATAGGCAGGCTGGTATCGAAGAAGCTTGAGAACGTATGGTGGGGCGGGTATTACCCGGTTGATGTTTCAAAGCGCGCAGTTGAGACCGCGGATAAGATGAAAGACGTGAATGTGCACCACAAAGGTGCGAAACTCGCTCTCGCATATGCAAAGCTTGCCGGCTGCGTGAGCAGTAGCAGGAACTGTGGCGAATGCCAGCTGAGATCGAACTGCCCCGCAGGTCTGAAGGAGCCATGGCTTCTCGATATTGATTGAATTTTTATGAATAAACAATTATTATAGATAACATGAAGGGGATAAGAGCGAGAGTGACGAAGGCGCTACCAACCGGCGCTCGGCTGGATTGCGTTGATAATACCGGTGCCAAGGTACTGCAGATCATCGCGGTAAAGGGCTATCGGGGTGTGAAGAACAGATATCCCAGGGCAGGCGTGGGCGATATGGTCGTGATAACGGTGAAGAAAGGCAGACCTGAGATAAAGAAGCAGATATTGAAGGCGGTAATAGTAAGACAGCGTAAGGAGTACAGACGTCCGTCAGGGTTGAGAGTGAAGTTCGAGGACAATGCCGCTGTCATCGTTGATGACAAGGGCATGCCGAAAGGTTCGGAGATACGCGGTCCGGTAGCAAGAGAAGCGGTTGAACGGTTCTCTGCAATAGCCTCGGCTGCTACTATAATCGTATAGTGCCGTATAAAGCGTCGATGGTCTAGGGGTATGACTTGGGCCTTCCAAGCCCACAGCCCGGGTTCAAATCCCGGTCGACGCATAAATGGGTGAGAACACTGGAGCACCACAACCACTCAAACCCCTGCATGCTCATCTCTTACGGGTACGCTCAAGCGCTATCTTCGCTTCTATCACCGCATCAGATTCACGCATCGCACGCTCTGTATCGAAATGCGCCTTCGCAGCCTGCATCTCCGCTATGAAACCCTCTATATCTGAGGAAACAATCAGTTCATAAAGCCTGTTTGCAACCCCGATGCAGGTTCTGTGTATCTTATCCATCTCAAAGTTACGCTGTATCAGTGCGTACAGACGCGGATCTTGATTCAGTATCCTGCCCGCAAAATCTATCAGTATCTCATACATCGGACTCATAAATCTCCTCGCATCGTCCACATCGAAATTGAGCTCCTTTAATGTTACGCCGAGGGTGATGAGTAAGAAATGAGAGAGTCCCTGGAGTACGCTCATCAGTCTGTCATGCTCTTCCGCACTCAGAATCTCTATCTTCGCACCGTTACGCTCAAACACCTCGTAGACCCACCTGTACAGCCTGTTCACACGCTCAGGCACGAATATAATCGTCTGACCCTCCATACTCCTCGCAGAAGGACCAAATAATGGATGTGTACCCAGTATCTCCACCTCTTCAGCTGTGTACCGTGCCATGGACTCAACCGGCGCTCTCTTCACCGACGTGACATCCATGATCAGTGAACCTCTCCGCATCTTCGGTCCCACACGCTCTATCGCCCTTACGGTCAGGTCTATCGGTACGGAGAGGAGTAGAACATCCACATCGCATATCTCGTCCAGCGTATCCTTCAGAATATCTGCATTCCTGTAACTCACGCCAATCTCAGCGGCTATATCGCCCGTTCGCTCGCTCCTGTCCACGATAATCACATCAGCGCCATTAGCCTTGAAGAAACGCGCGAACCAGCGCCCCATACCACCCGCACCGCCTATTATCATCACCCTCTTCATCGCCACCATAACCCCGTATATCGCGCCATGAAGCTGACGAGTTCGCTCAGCAGAAGCCTGCTATCCTTTATCCTCAAACTCTCCTCCTTCAACACATACTCCTCTCCCATCACCACCACATTACCACGTACTGTCACCGGCGTTCCAAACGCTAACAGTTGCTCATCCTCTGGTCGTAATACCAGTACCAGTGCGCCTGTGCCGTCATCAATCACCAGCCTGTCACCGTCATCCAGGATGTCACCCTCGACTATCACGTCAAATGCCCCTCGACATCTGATTATATCGCCAATAGTTCTCTTCTGTGGCTTGTTCAATTCGTTATAATCCGGGAAGTGCACTCCCGCCTCGTACAGATTCGTATTCCCGCCGAGATATAATGTTACGAGCCCATTCCAGCGCCTCACATATGCATTCTCCACACGTATCACACGGTCTTTCTCCAATTGCTGATGCGCAATCCATGAGAAGAACGGCATCTTCGCTGTATAATCCGCTATAACGCCTTCTACAACGGTTCTGCGTGCGCCTTCCCTCGTTATGAGCTCTTTTTGCCTCGCTTCAATAATCCTGCCGATGGTATTTACGTTCCTCTCGCCGGGCTTGAGACACTTCAGTTCTCTACCTTCTGATGGTAAGAACCTGAAGAAGCCCTGCTCCTCATACTCACGCTCCATCTTTTATGTTTTATTACTCTCGATCTTCAATAATATCTCTAAGTTTATCTAATAGTTCCTCAGTATCTCTCACCGGTATTGCACCCCTGTCCTTCAATGTATGGAATAGTCTCGTGGCTGCACCACCGGTAAAGTCCCTGTTCTCGATCCCATTGAAGATTAACACGGGCTTACCCATCTCAGAAGCAATCGCAGCCGCTTCCAGATTCCGCAAATTACCCACGCCTATCGGCATATCACAAACTATAACAACATCCACCTCCCTTAGCAGTGTAAGGAGTTCACGAAACGCATCTTCGCCTATCGGTGAGAACGGTGCTTCACGAACAGCACGCAAATGTAGTAACTGTGCCGCCTCATAATCGGTATCCAGCATATTCAAAACACCTGCCATCACTTTATACCCTTTCATGGTGAGTGAATGCATCAATGGTGCACCGGAACCGCCGCCACATATGAGAAGAACCACAGCATGGTCGCTTTCTGTACCTGCATCAGCAGTCCGTAGCGCCGGTGATGCCGGTACGGGCGATATATGGCAGTGGTTGGTTATCACATGCCTGTTCACTATAACATCGGCGCCGAAGGTGGTTTTTATGTTCTCGGGGGTTAATACCTCATCGGGTATGCCAATAGCGACCACACGCCCACGGTGTAGCAGCACAAGCCGGTCACAGTAGAGTGAAGCCAGATTGAGGTCGTGTATCACCGCTATTACTATCAGCCTCTCCTTCGTGGTTAGACGTTTCAGTAGCTCCATTATCTCTATCTGATAGTTTATATCGAGGTGAGAGGTGGGTTCATCGAGTAGCAGTACCTCAGGCTCCTGCGTCAGTGCCCTCGCAATCATCACAAGCTGCCTCTCTCCCCCACTTAATTCTGTAACGGGTCTATCAGCCAGATGCCAGCAGTTGGTGAGTTCCATACACCTCCTGGCTATCTCAATATCCCTTTGCCCCTCAAGTTCCCAGCGATTTAAGTATGGATTCCTGCCCATCAGCACGATGTCGAGAGCCGAGAACTCGAAATTAACCGCAGTATCCTGAGGCACCAGTGCGAATCTGCGTGAGAACTCACGAGCGCCAAGCCTGTATATCGAGCGCCCGTCGAGCAGAATCGCACCTCTGTCAGGGCGAAGGATCCGTGTTATCGTCCTCAATAGCGTGGTCTTGCCCGAGCCATTTGGTCCGATAACGCCCAGAAACTCACCATGAGCCGCTGCGAAATTGATACTCGCCAGAACCTGCCTGGCACCATAGCAAGCGTCCACATCCTCTACTTTCAAGCCCATCCGCGCTCTGGATCATGTGCTTCCATAATCAGTTGAGTTCCACAGGTAACTGTAAATTATCTCCACGCCATTCACTATCCTCGGACCCGGTCTGTCAATCAAATCACCATCAATCAAATAAACACGGTTGTTTCTCACTGCATCCACTATCTTTAGCCGGTCATCTTTCATTATCTCCTCATATGCCGGACTCATACCACCCATTCCACTATCACAGATAATAACCTGCGGATTCTTATCAATCAGCTCCTCCAGGCTCATCTGGTAATACCCGTCCTTATCAGCGGCGATGTTATCGCCTCCCGCAATCTCTATAATCTCGTTCAGGAAGGTACCCGCACCGGCAGTCCATAAGTCGCCTATATTGTAGAACACCCGTGGTCGCTCTTTTATATGCGCTGTTTGCGCTTTTATCCTGTCCAGGCGGTTCTTCATATCAGAGACAATAGCGGAAGCATTAGCCTCTTCACCCGTCAATTTGCCCACGAGCATTATATCCGCAAATACGCCATCAATATCCTTTGCATCCAGTCCTGCAACGGGTATACCGAGCTCCTGCAATCGCTCAAATACATCTTTACCGTTCATACGGCAGCCAATAACGAGATCTGGTCTCAGAGCAATCACCTTCTCCACACTCACCGTGGAGACACCTCCTATCCTGGTTCGTGACTCCGCATCCTTTGGATAGTTACAATAATCAGTCACGCCGACAACCCTGTCACCAGCACCAATCGCAAACAGTATCTCAGTACTTGAAGGCGCGAGAGATACGATCCGTTCCGGCACATTCTTCAGCGTGACATTCCTGCCGAAGTCGTCCGTAACCGTTATTCCACCCGCAGTGCCGAAAGGGTTGATGTGCAATGAAGATAATGATAAGGATAGAGCCAGAATCAGAGCCAGTCCGATGCACGCAATGATGATGATATTCCTCTGTGCCGGTATCATATCTTCACCTTTTGTGTTTCCTCTATATAAATGTTTCATCTCGAATAACAGGTATAACCCATAATGGCAAGCAAAACATTAAGAACCGCTCGCATAATGGTAATGTGATGTGGTGTGATGATGCGACTGGATGATTATAGCGATAAGGGAAAGGAAGTGGAGGAACTCGGGGAGCTGGAATTGATAAAGCAGATAAGCAGGCGGTTTAAGACCGATAACCCCGCTATACTGGCTGGTGCGGGTGATGATGACTCCGCAATTATAGATCTTGACCTTGCGAATCAGACCCGGAGGTATCTCGTTGTCACCACAGATACGGTACAGAAATCCACGCACTTCCCTGATGGCATCTCACCGTTCCAGATGGGCTGGAGCGCAGTTGCTGTGAACCTGAGCGATATAGCGGCGATGGGCGCACGCCCGTTCGCTATTCTTATCGCAATGGGCATTCCTGAGCATACCGCCACGAGATTTGTTGATGAGCTTGTAGCGGGCATAGAAGCCTGTGCCGCATCTTATGACATCATGGTCATCGGCGGTGACATAACAAAGAGCTTAGAGCCTGTACTTACCGGCACGTGCTTCGGCTTCACCAGCATTGTGCCTGTGCGAAGGTCAAATGCCCGCGTTGGTGACCTGGTCGGCGTAACCGGCACACTGGGTAATGCCGCTCTGGGCTTGAAGATATTAAGTGGTGAAGCACAGGTAGCGGAAGATGTTGAGCATGCGGCGAAGCTGGCGCTGTTTCAGCCCATGCCACGCGTGAAGGAGGGCATAATACTCGCTGAGTCCGGGATGGTCACCTCCATGATGGATATAAGTGATGGACTCGCGCTGTCGCTCGCGGAACTGGGCAGGAGTAGCGGTGTGGGGTTCGAACTGTATAAAATCCCGGCAGGTAATGAAGTACCACGAGAACTCGCTTTATATTACGGTGGCGATTATGAACTGCTATTCACTATTGATGGGGCGCGTGGCAAATCTGAGTTAGAGGAGCTGAGTGAAGAGCTGGATATGAGCATCATAGGCAGGGTAGTGCCTGCAAAGGCTGGCATATATCTCAAAAATGGCGCGAAACGAGAAGAAATAGCACTAAAAGGCTATCAACATTTTTAAGTTCTTGCTTTTTGATGTACGGATACACGGCTTCTTTGTGCTCGCAGAATGGCAGGATATTCTACACGCTTCTGTTTGCATCAGATTTTACAAGAATATGCACCTCGGTCAAGCCCGCTTCTTCCAGATCCTGTACATAATTCTCATCCTCTCCTAACGCATAACCTTCTTTTTATATAACAATTGTTATAATATTAAAGGTGGTGATGAAATGCAGGAGAGAGTAAAAGAGGTAATAGAAAAAGAGCTGAGACCGCTCTTAGCGATGGACGGCGGCGGTATAGACCTGGTGAGCGTGGATGATGGCGTGGTGAAGGTGAGGTTGAGCGGTGCATGCGCGGGATGTCCGATGAGCCAGTACACACTGGTGAACTTCGTTGAGGCGACGCTGAAGGAGAAGGTCCCGGGGGTAAAGGAAGTGGTCGCGGTGGATAACTTCAGGGAGAGGTTTGGGATAAGGGATGTTAGGAGGTGATAAAGATGGTGAAATGCGATATGTGTGGAAGAGAAACGAAAGATCCAAGGGATTTTGGTACGAAAAAGCTCTGTGAAGACTGCTACGATAGGATAGTAAGGGACTACTATGGTGGATGCGGCTGCTGTGGCTGGTGATGGGTTAAAGAGATACGAGCGGCAGATAAGGATATTTGGAGAGTGGGGTCAGGAGAAGCTCAGAAGGGCGAAGATCACAATCGCAGGCGCTGGTGGGCTCGGTTCCGCATCAGCAGCTTATCTGACGGTTGCGGGCGTTGGGAGGATAAGGGTCGTTGACCACGATGTGGTAGAGCTGAGCAATCTGAATCGTCAGATATTGCACTGGGATAAGGATATAGGGCGAGAGAAAACTGCATCGTTTGAAGAGAAGCTGTCGCAGATGAATCCAGAGGTGGAAGTGGCGGTGATGATCCAGCGGATAAATGAGGATAGTGTTGCTGACATTATCAAAGGTTCTGATTTGATCGTTGACGCGATGGACAACTTTCAAACGAGATACCTGCTGAATCGTGCCGCGCTGGAGGAGAAAATACCGCTCTTCCACGGAGGCGTGTATGGATTTGAAGGGCAGGTGACAACGATAATCCCGGATGAGACCGCATGTCTGAGGTGCATATTCCCGGAAGCACCTGCCCCAGAAACTTTTCCGGTAATAGGTGCTACGTGTGGTGTGATAGGCTGTATTCAGGCGACGGAAGTGGTGAAATATATAGTGGGTGCGGGTAAACTGCTGACAAACAGGCTTTTGGTCTGGGATGGACTGGATGCGAGGATGGAGGAGTTTGCAGTTGAGAGGAATCCTGCATGCGAGGATTGTGGTGATCCCGGATAGGTGGAAGCAGGTAACCACAGGCGCATGGGTTATGAATGGATGCGGAAGCAAGCGCATCGTGAAGCTTCTCCATCGCTTACTCGCTCGAACTTTGCCCGATAGACAACCGCTATTTGGCATACATGCATCGAACTTTATACTCAGAAACTTAGTAGCTAAATGGTGTGTGGAGAGAGTTTGTATTGTACGGGCATAGTATGACCGAATGGATGCGGATACGGCAATTAGCCCAGTTCAAGGTCTATCTTGATCCTGAAACCGGGATGGCATATTCGCATCCCGAATATCTGCCTGAGAGTGTACGAACCAGGCTCCTGCCCGAATATGGATTTGAATCGCACAGTCAGAGAGCGTTCTTCATCATCACGTATGATAGGCTTGTAGAGTACAAAGGGCTGACTGTACCTTATTCCAGCAGGATAGTACCGGCGAGCGGGCAGCCGATGGGGATGCTACTGAGCGTGCATGGTGAGCGGGAAGCGAAGGCACTGAATGATATTGCGAGCATAACGAAGGGTGTCCGTGGGGAATACCATGATGTGGGAACGGCAGTTATGCTACGGAGTCGAGAGGGTGGGGAGACGGTAGTGAGACCGAGCGCGGGAGAGAAAGGAGGTAAGATAATAAGCTATGGAGTACTGAAGCGCTGGGGTGATGACTACATACCTTTTATCAGACTTGACCTCTTTGAGACTGTGCGCCAACTCGCAATACTGGAAGGTAAGAGTCATACCGCGCTATTGATACAGGCAATGACGCGATTGGGCTCGATATTGCGAGCTGCACATGACATAGGGATTTTTCATTGCTTCACCCATCCCGGTAACATAGATGCTCATGGTAATCTCGTGGATTTCGAACATGCGATATACCGTTCCGAGCTCCCCATGTTAAGAGAACGGCTACCTTCTGAGTACAGGGAGTTACTGGACGAGGCGCATCTGCGCTATCGCGATATTGATTTCTTCTTCGCCGGTGCACGTGAGATTCTACGGAGGTGTCAGGTATGCTTCCGGCTATCTCGTGTTGAACTGATGGATAAGATAAGGTTCCTGCGTGAGAATATAGAACTCACCGAGGGGGTTCCTGTGCTGGAGCTACTCGCACACCTGAACGTAGGTTTTTATGACGACACATTGAAGAAATTGCCTTTTGAGGCACAGAAAGAGATAATCGGGGCATTTATTGAGAGCTATCTGAGTGATAAGGGCAATATATGCGAAACGAAACGGGTCATATTCTCTGAATTACAGATGCATGGCGAGTGGACGGCGGAGGCAAGTGCATGTATTACCGATCTGGCTAACCAGAAACCACTGCTACAGACACCCAGCGAGCTCATATTAGGGATATGGAAGACGCAGAATGATAGAGATTGTGCACCTCTATCTTTCAGGTTTTCCTCTTCTTAAAATGCAGATTCTTTCTAACCGGAAGCGGGGTCATTCGGAACTGCTGTACTGTGCTGTGTTGCAAACTCCACATATATCGCGGGTTTAAGAGGCAGAGCCGCACGTCTCTTATCCCCAGGGTCATATTCAGAATCAATCACGAGCTCGCACCCGAAGACTCGCTCTAAATACTCGCGCTCACGTGCCATAATCGCGCCCTCGCTCAGTTCAAAATATTCAATGTTGCTCTTCATCACTCGTTTCACGAACTCCACCGTCGTCTCATCCTTACGCACCTGCATAGCCGCTTTTATCTTATCCCTCGCCGGTACATCCTTTATCGCACGCAGTATCTCATACTTCCACGGTTCCGCAGTATACACGTATATCCTCTTCGGGCGTTCGATTCGTGCCACATGCAATATCTCATTTATATCATCCACCAGCGAGATCAGATACTCCTCCTCCCGCTCCACTCGCACATCCATGAACTCCGTCCTCACTTCCGGCAGCTTCGCAAGTGATATGAAGCGTTCATGCCCCAGTCTGTGCCATATCTCCTCGCATATGTGCGGTATTATCGGCGATAGCACAACCAACCACGCATCCATCAGGTTCCTCACCATCCTGCGCCGCCTCGCCACGTCCGTTCGCTGCTCGTAATACCGCACATCATTCACCATCTCGAAGAACATGTTTATGGCAGCATCTCTTAGCCTGAACGCTCTGAAACGCTCAATCGATTCCTTTAACCTGCGATAGAACCGAGCCATCAGCCACCGGTCCATATGCATGAATTCCGACTCGTTCAGCGCATATTCATCTATACTATCCTCGAATAGCGCCACAAGCGCATTGAACTTCCGCCTTAACGCATCCACATCCTCCTCACGCCAGTTGACCACCGCGCCGAAGTCCGCATTTATCGCACAATACAGCCGGTACAGGTCCACACCATAGAGCTCGGAGACCTTTGCCAGCGGTATCACATTGCCCCTGCTCTTCGACATCTTCTTACCCTCCCGTATCATCAGCTCATTCAGTGTGATGGCACGTGGCAGCTTGTCCTCTGGGAATATCGCAGCGTGATGCATCAGGAAGAACACTAAGTGATTGCTCAAATGCGGCGGTGCCGTATGCCTGAGATCGTTTGGATACCAGTACTCAAATTCAGCCCTTATCCGGTTCAGCAAGTCCTCATTAACGCCCGTATCACGTGCCACCGCCGCAACATCTCCTCTGCCCAGGAAGACATAATCAAAGAAAGCCTCGGTCAGACTCTCCACCGGCACGTCCCTCAACAGGTGCGCTATCGTATACAGCGCCATGTATATCGTGGAATCACTCAACGACTCGATTATCCAGTTGCGGTCGAACGGGAACCTGGTGCCCAGCCCTCTCTTACGTGCGCAGGGACGCAACGCCAGCCAGTCAATTATCTCATGCATATATGCCCTGTACTTCTCAGGATAGAAAGTCATACGAGAGACGAGCTTATGTGCACGGTCTTTCCACCAGCCCGCACGATAATCTATGAACCACTGGTCTTCAAGAACCGCTACAACTACCTTCGCACCGCTCCTCGTCACCGCTTTCCTCGATGTCTCATAGAACACATCTGCAACGCCCTGAGTGCGCAGCCAGTCCTTAACCTCGTCCTTTATATCCGCTATCTTTATACCTGCGAACCTGCCACAGCGCTCGTTCAATACGCCACGATAGAACTCCTCTTTATATATGGTCTGCGTCGCATCTTCCAGTCGCTCATCCGTCTGGCTCTCTATGCCCATCTCTATGCATATATCCCGAGCCGGGAGGTCGTAACCCTCTATATCTATAATCTTTATCGGCTCGATTGCCGTATCCGGTAGCTCGCCCGTGCGTTTCAAATCCTCCACCGCAATATAATCATAAGGTGCATGTGCAGGCACCGAGTACACCACTCCCGTGCCCACATCCGGGTCAACGAAATTTGCGGGCAAAACCGGCACCTCCCTGCCGGATACA
Organism: Methanosarcinales archaeon; assembly: GCA_025464345.1. Classification (GTDB taxonomy): domain Archaea; phylum Halobacteriota; class Syntropharchaeia; order Alkanophagales; family Methanospirareceae; genus G60ANME1. The sequence goes on from JAODGP010000018.1 coordinate 18,448, forward strand.
GGCTCCTTCACTCGCATGTTCACGATTTCGCTACCCGCAATCTCGGCTAAAACCTCTATATCGGCACCTGCTTTCTGGTATCTCAGCTTCTCACCCGCTTCTCTCGATACTATCCACTCCTCATCGCACACTCTCAGTCTCACATACCTCGCATCCGGTCTTATCCACAGGTTCGTCACGCCGAATATCGTCTCAGGACGCAGCGTCGCTGCAATAAGATAGCTACCATCCTCAAGCCCGAATTTTATCGCTGTATGTTCTATCACCGATACCTTATCCGTATCTCCACCCTCTATATCATCCTCGCCAACCGCAGAGCCGTCCTCTATTGAATACGTTATCGGATATTTACCCTTCTTTATCACGCCCTTATCATACAGTTTCTTGAACTGCCATTCCACAAACCGGTTATACATCGGCTCGGTGGTGTTGAACCTCCTGCGCCAGTCTATGGAGTAGCCCATACGGTTGAAATCTTCCGAAATACGCTCAGAGAAGAAGTTTGCTACCGCCTTCGGGTCTTTAAAACGCTCTAAAATAGCATCTACTCGTTCCTCGTATATCGCTATGTAACCCCTGTATTGCTCTATTACAGCTTTATCACGCCTCGCTATACTGTCTGCAATCGCCAGTATGGGCGTACCGGTGACATGGAACGCCATGGGGAACAGCACATTGTAGCCATCCAATCGCTTGAATCGTGCTATTATATCGCCTATGGTGTATGTTCGCCCGTGACCTATATGCAGCGGTCCAGAAGTATAGGGGTATGGCACGGTGATGAAGAATTTCTTCCCTTCCACGGGTTCCGCATCAAATATCCGTGCTTCATGCCATCTCCGCTGCCATTTCGATTCTATCTCCTTATAATCCACCATTCCATATCCACCTTCTTTTATTATAACGGTTATATGAGAAAGTCAAGTTAAATGCTTTTATTTTTATGTATAGCATGAATACCGCCATTATAAACGCAGACACCGTAACACCTCTTACCTATCCTTTTACATCCACCCACAAATGAAGTTCCCGATACGGCTTTTCTTCACCTTCTTTCCCGTAAACGCTCTTGTTAAAATGGTTTTTATACAATAAAAACTCCAGCTTCTGATTTTCCCCTGCTCTTCTCGCTCTGAATGTAAAAGGACTTTCCCAGGTCTCGTTATCCCTTAGCTCTATGCTCCACTCATCTATAACCTCTCCATTAAGCCACACTTCCAAGAGATATGATGTATCGGCATATTCATGGTTCACAACGCCTATTATCACCGTCCCTTCTTCTCCTACGCTCAAATTCGTTGGATAACCGGCTGCCTTGCCTCCCGGACCGAGGATATAAAATTCAGTGAACTTCTCGCCTTCCTTCGGCGTTATTATCGCATAAACGGTCATAGAGATTGCGAGCACGATTGAAATAATCAGAAAGCCCGATAGTATCTTATCTATCTTCGTATCACCAGCCTTAAACGATTCTTTTATACTTTTGAAGCAAGTTGCGAGATCAACGCCAAATCTATCCTCTTCTAAAATCATGCTCCTTCTTACATATGCACCCAGGGCAAGCGAAATCGTGAATACTGAAAGAACTGTGAGTATAGGCGATAAGCGAATCCCGAAAGGTGTGTAGTTCAATGCCAATCCCAATAAGGGTGTAATGGCGATGCTCAGTCCAAAGCTGAGTGCTATTCGCTCTATCGCATCTAAATCGCCTTTTCTTGGGAATAATGCTGCAATTAACGAGTAGCCGGGTAGGAAGAGAACCAAGGGTAAACCGAGGAGGATTCTTAGTGGCGTTTCGTTCAGCGGTGGGAGGAGTACGAAGGCAATGGTCAAAAGTACAAGGATAATTACGAGTGCGAGGTCAAGGTCCTTCGGGAAGTGATTGGGACTCATTCTGTCCTTTTCTTTGATATTCCGGCTTTCATATTACCAAGCAGTTCCTCAACCCCTGGCGATGTGCCTTCTGCCGCTATCCTTACCGCCAGGTTCAGGATGCTCTCACTTCTGTACCTGTATTTATGCATTTTTCAGCCAGTTTATCTATGTACCTGCTGATACACATATTATTGACGCTATTAGTAAAGTAATCCACCATCCTGCGTCAAAGAGTAGTTCACCCCTGCTTCCGTTTATAAAGGTTAATTACCCCTCCAAAATCAGGTGATAAAGATGTATTCACCGATATTGGTTGATGGAGGGG
>JAODGP010000101.1:0-1814 GCA_025464345.1 Methanosarcinales archaeon
ATATGGCTTTTAATCATTTGTACTATATTCCAATGAGATACAGAGATGAGCGATTATGTTATTAATCATGATTATAATCGCAACCACGGTCTGGACTGCGATATGGCTCATGCTCCCCGCATACGTAACGAATGCGAGTGCTGTATTATTCGGCGGTAAGAGACCGATAGACCACGGTTTATACCTGGGGAAGAATCGTATACTCGGCGATGGCAAGACCTACGAGGGTCTATTCGGCGGCTGTTCCGCAGGACTGGTGTGCGGGATGTTGCAGCAGCTCTATGACAGCTCTTTCGGCGATTTCCCGCAGTTTATCGTGGTATTGCTCGCACTATCCGCAGGCTCGATGCTGGGAGACCTCACAGGTAGCTTCTTGAAGCGGCGTATCGGACTGAAGAGAGGCGTTCCCCTGCCGCTGATAGACCAGCTGGATTTTGTCGCCGGTGCATGGCTGCTCCTGTTCGTATTCGCACGTGAATGGTTTACCTGTAACTTCTCGCCAGATGTGATACTGGCTGTCATCGTCATTACGCCCGTGCTGCACCTGCTCACGAATTACATCGGCTTCAAGCTGGGTATGAAAGAAGTGCCGTGGTAGATTTGTGTCCATAGTTTTATTCGGAAAAGACGATTATTAATAACTGGTGTGAATGCGAATCTCTGAACTGCCCGGTATAGGCACGAAGTATGAGATAAAGAGTCCAGAAGGCGATAAAGTAGCAGTTATATTTTTAGAGACCGGTGAGATAGAGTTGTATGTCTTAGAAGCGGGTGCGGATAAACCTTCGGTTACGAGACTCACCCCTGAAGAAGCGCGACGTGTCGGTAGTGTTTTGACTGGTGCGATGCTCACAATAGAGCGTGAGGACGTTGAAGTCTCGTTTTCCGATATTTCGGACCTCAGAATAAACATCCATATATGTCAGGTAACCGGGAGCATGGTGGGTAAGAGCATCGAGGATCTGGCAATCAGGAAGAAGACGGGCGTCACGGTAATCGCTATATCGAGAAGTGGTCAGAGCATCATCAACCCGCCACCGGAAACGGTGTTTGAGGAAGGTGATCTGATAGTGGTGATAGGCGAGCGTGCGCAAATAAAGGCATTTGCGCGGGTAATTCTGGGGCTGGTTTAGATTGATGTCTTTCCTGGCTGATTTAGCTATTGTAACGGTCTCTTGCCTGGCTCTTGGACTGGCATCGAAATATCTGAGGCAGGCTGCGATTCCTGCTTATATAATCGCGGGAATGGTTCTTGGAAAGAGTGGCTTCGACTTGATCTCCTCTGATGCGTCATACGAGTTCATCCAGTGGCTGGGCAAGATAGGTGTAATCCTCCTTATGTTCTATATAGGATACGAATTCAACTTCAAAGGCATAAGGGAATCAGGAAGGTTGTTCGCGGGTTGTGTGGACTTCGCAGTGAATTTCAGTGCAGGATTCTCACTGGGGCTCGTTATTGGCTTGAGCCTGATAGAGGCGTTCATACTCGCATCCGCAGTTTACATCAGCAGTTCTGCGATCGCATTATCCTCGCTGATAGAGAATAAGCGGTTGATTTATCCCGAAGCGGAGACGATCGTATGGCTTATGGTCTTCGAGGACATAATACTGGCGATCCTGCTCGTGGTGCTCACTTCCATCATGTCCGGTAGCCTCGCCATGATTCCTCTGTGCCTGGCAATGACATTACTGCTCATCGTATTCATCCTGACCATCATCAGAAGGTTGAACAAATTCATCTCGCCACTGTTTGCGCGTGATGATGAGATACCGGTTCTGCTCATTTTCGCATTGATATTCGGATTTTCTGGAAT
>JAODGP010000101.1:1930-3055 GCA_025464345.1 Methanosarcinales archaeon
CATCATCTCATTTAAGAACTTATTCCTCACCATTTTCTTCTTCTCCTTCGGAATGACGGTTCCATTCAAATTCGCGGGGTTGCCTCCGCCGAATTTTCTCCTCGCACTGCTCACACTCATAATTCTGTCTATTCTTGGTAAGTTCGCCAGCGGCGCTATCATCGGTAAGAGACTGCACAACTCGCTCGAAACCGGGTTACATATAGGGGTATACACAACGCCAAGGGGCGAGTTTTCTATTGTGCTGCTGGCTGTTGTGGTGGGAACGGCAACAGGCATTTCTGACCTGTTATTCTCGCTCGTCGTTGCTTATGTAATTATCCTTTCTATCGTGGGCTCGAGCTTCGCCAGACACTGCGATAGAATCTGCAGGACCTTACATCTGCCATGAGACAATACGGTAACCCAAATTTCTCACGGAACTGCTTTGTAGCCGGGCTTATAAGGTGCTCGAAAAAATAGAAAAAATAGTTTATTGCCTCTTTCTCCCTATGCTTGTTCTTATGCCCATCGCTGCGATTATCGAAAGCAATCCTGCCAGTGTTATCTTGCCGACTGGCGTTAGTGCAGGCACTTTAGCTGGCGGTTTTTTCCCTGGACAGTTCGGCAATGGGTCATTGTCTTTGCTTCCAGCAGTGCCGGGTATAGTGAAGTTGCCGGGTCCTCCCGGCGGAGGTGACCAGTAGTTACCATCCCAATCATTGTTACTTCCGTCATCCCATGCCTGTGGCTCATTCTCAATGAAACAGTTCTCATGTACCTCGTTATACTCAGAACCACCGGTCAAATGCACTCCTGTATCCTCCACTGTGTTGTTCACAATAATATTCCTCTCGATTGTGTTATTGCTGGAGTTTTCCACCCACACCCCATGACCGTTATCCCTTATTTCGCTGTCCACTATGGAATTCCACATGCAGTTCTCCATGTATACGCCGTAATCAATGGTTGGACCCGTACCACTGAATATTTTAGCTCTGGATATGGTGTTGTTATTCACGGAAAGCATATATACGCCGTAGGTTGTCGGTGCGCCACCAGAAGTCAGGTCTGAAACTGTACAATCATAGAATTCGTTGTCGTCCGAAGACTCCAGATAGATGCCAAAGGCGTCGTCGGTTGCAT
>JAODGP010000019.1 GCA_025464345.1 Methanosarcinales archaeon
GTATTATCAATGACGGCACCTATCTCTACTGCAAGTTCCACACCCACTTTCGTCGCTTCACAGACCGTGGAACTCCAGCCATATAGAAGTGGTCGCCTCGCTGCTGCGAGTATCTCCGCAGCCTTCTTTATCGCTTCATCATAAGAGCAGTCCTTCAAAACGCCATTCGCCCTTATCGCCGGGCTCTTTATCCTGCCGTGACCCATTAACTTGCTCTTACCCACCGCACACGCACCACGCACCTTCTTCACTTCGTTATCTTCCACTTCCACCACGATGTCATCGCACACACAGCCACACAACGGACATACGACATCCGTAATCTCTACCATTCTTCACACCTCCTTATACCGCATCATCAACTCTTTTATATTCAATACAGGTTCATCGGTCTTCTCTATCTCCGCATCTATACCCTTGAATTGAGGCATCCCGGCTCCTCTCGTATCACCACTCGTGACTGCATTAGCCCATGGTCCCATAGGTATAAAGACGATACCTTCAGGGTAACCTGTTCCCTGCTTCGCCTTCACCACAACCTCCCCATACTTCGTTCGCACCTTCACGTTATCGCCCGGAGAAGCACCTATCTTCTCCATGTCCTCTGTACTCAACTCACATAGCGCTACCGCATTGAAGTACTCATCAGAGAGTTTATTATCCAGATTCTGTCCCTGTGCAACAGTCCGCCCGCTTATTAATTTCACCTTAGCGCCCATTTTCACCTCACTTAATATATCACCACGCAATATTTAAACCTTTCGATTTTTTGCTACACGCCATGTTCACCAGTTGAGTATGCCCTGCTTGATGAACTCGATAGCAATAGCGGCTACCAGTATGCCCATCACACGGCTCAGTACCTCTGAACCCTCTTTTCCCATTATGCTGTACAGCCATTCTGACTGCCGCAATATAAGCATGGTAGCGATAATGGCGGTGAATATGGCGAATAGAGCGACGATAGTGCCCCTGGACTGCATTATCACCATGACAGTTGTTATCGCGCCGGGACCAGCCAGCAGTGGTGTCCCTATCGGTACCGCGCCTATCCCGCTACTCGCACCTTTCGTTACAAACTTGCGCTCGCTCAGCAGCTCAAAAGATACGAGAAGCAGCAGGATACCTCCTGCAACCTTGAAACTCTCAAGGCTTATGTTCAGTGCATTAAGCACAAACCTGCCGAGGAATGCAAATACCAGAAGGAGCAGGGTGGCAACCACCACAGCATTATTGAGCTCTTTCTTCCGCTCTTCCATGCTCATAGACCTGGTTACAGCGATGAATATGGGCACATTTCCCGCAGGATCCATTACCACAAACAGGATAATAAATGCTTTTAACAGTTCTATAAGGTCCAGCATGGTAATATTATTTCTTCTATTCCCTTTTTAATAAATGTGAGGAGAACCGGAACATGGAGCGAGAGGAGATATGGACTGAGAAGTACCGACCGGAGTGCCTGGATGATGTGGTAGGGCAATCACACATAATACGCAATCTCAAATCGTACGTACGCAAGTGCAATCTCCCACACCTCATCTTCTCAGGACCCGCGGGTGTGGGTAAGACTGCCGCCGCAGTCGCACTCGCACGGGAGATGTTTGGTGATACGTGGTATGAGAATTTTACGGAGCTGAATGCATCGGATGAGCGCGGTATAGAGGTGGTACGCAACACGATAAAGAATTTCGCCCGGACTATGCCGATTGGCGACGTCGCATTTAAAATAATCTTCCTTGACGAGGCGGATGCGCTGACCGATGCTGCGCAATCGGCGTTACGGCGGACTATGGAACGATACTCAGGTACATGCAGGTTCATACTCAGCTGTAACTACTCGTCAAAGATTATAGAACCCATACAATCACGATGTTCTGTATACCGGTTCAAGTTACTACCAGAAGAAGCAATAGCCGCACGTATACGGTACATTGCCGATAAGGAGGGTTTAAAACTATCAAGTGATGCGCTGGATGCGATAGTATACGTTGCGATGGGCGACATGCGACGCGCAATAAACGCATTACAGAGCGCAGCCGTACTGAGCGATGAGATAAAGCCTGATATGATCTATGGACTTACGGCGATGGCGAGACCGGAAGAGATAACAGGTCTGATAAGCGACGCAATGAATGGCAGGTTTCGGGATTCGATAGATAAAATCGGGGAATTGCTCGATCGCGGTATCTCAGGCGATGAGATACTGGCACAGATGCACCGGCTGGTGATAAATATGGACATACCGGCGCGTAAGAAGGTGGAGCTGATGGACAGGATAGGGGAGGCAGATTACAGGATTACCGAAGGTGCTAACGAGAGAATACAGCTTGATGCACTCATAGCTTCTTTCTTCCTGGCTGCCTCTTCCTCATGACAAAGGCGGTGTTGCAAGATCCGGAACTACTGGTCCTGCTCATAACTCCTCCCGACCCGGAGAGCGAGCTCAGCCTTCATCAATTCCCTGCCCAGATATGCCGCATGCTCCAGTAACGAGACCATATTCAACCGCAGGATGGTGTCCATTATCTCTTTCGCATTGACGCCCGTTATTCGCCTGCCCGAGGGCTGATGCTCCACGCATATCACACGCCTGCCATCAACCTCCACGATGGCTATCCTGAACGATCCGCAGGGATCACGCCGCCATCTCATCGCCTGTTCTGCTTCTATAACATCGTTATCTGACAGTCTCGGTACCGGCTTGCTCCTCTTCTCTTTCATCATGAGCAGATCGAGTCCGAGGTCTTTTGGTGGACCGCTGCGTGCTTTCGCGAGCATCATCATCTCCGATGCCACACGGAGTTCCTTCACACTGCCCCGCGCCTTGTCACTGTACTCCGGTGTGAACAGGATATCGGCACCTATATCGTGAGCAATGCCCGCTAAAACCGCATTCACGCCCGTGGAATCCGCATCTATAAGCTCCGTGACATTACCCACGCCGAAGAATAGCGGTGTATCTCTATCCCGCTGCCTGAACAGGTAATACCTGTGCAGTGATGCACCTATCCCGTATCCAACGGCATCCAGTACCGGATCTGCTATTATGCGTTCTATGCCCATATCCTGTGCCTTCTTTATGTTCGTAAACAGTGATGCGAGATCCGGGTGGGCATTATCGGGCACGATAACCGCAGCTATACCTTCGCTTGCTATTGCATCACCTACTGCGGCAATATTCTCACGGTTGAGGCTGAGTACCATATCAGCTCCTGATTCGATACCTGCGAGTATGAGCTCCGGGCTCATTGTATCAACCGAGACAGGTACGGATGCGAACTCACGTGCTGTTCTCACCGCTCGCATCACTTCCTCTGGACTCGCACTTATATGCACTCCGATATCCACCATATCGGCACCGCATTTGATGTAATAATCTATCCGTTGCCTTATCGCTTCTTCGGGCATAAGCGTGGCATCCACCAGCTCGGCACATACTTTCATCCTCGCTTTACCCCCTATCTTCACCGTCTTTAACCTGAATTTCTCCTTAGCTTCGCTTTCCAGTGCCTGTAATTCCTTCATCGCTTCCTCTCGCCTCTTCGTCGCTAACAGCAGATCAGCAGGCACCTTAGCCGAGAATTCGAGCTCATCGGCGTATTTCAGCGTATCTCTAAGATCATATGCATTCCGCGGTCCCAATCGAACAGGCGTCTTCAATTCCCACTCAAGATTCGAGAAATCCGCTTTGCAAAGCCCGGATACCAGTATAAGGTCTGTATCTGATCGGTCTACACCCCCTTCTTTCTCCAGCGCTCTTCGAATCGAGCCAGGAGTTGAGAATGCCGCTATATCTATGTCCTGGACGAGCACTTCACACCGATGCGGTGAATCTCTTACAGCGTCACGAACCATACCTTCCGCCTTCCTGCCCGTTACCAGTATGATCCTCATCTATTATATTCAAATCTCCTTCTCATACACTATTGCATCCTCACCATCTGCGTAATAGCCCCATATAACAGAAGAGGGTTTGAAGCCCAGGCTCTCATAGAACCGTATCGCAGCTCTGTTGCTCTTTCGCACTTCGAGTGTGATCCGTGTGAAACCGTCGCTCTGGAATACGCCATGCAAATACTTCATTAAGGAGCTACCTATCCCCTGTCGCCTGTACTTCCGCTCCACAGCAATCCCGGAGATATGGGCATGCCCGTCCTTAGCCGCACCGGCTACGAACCCGACAGCAGCACCGTTATCTCTATCAACCGCTATCAGGAAATATCTGCCGAAATAATGGTATAATCTCGCGATATCACCGGCTGTATTTATCGTCTTTATATTACGCTGCCACAGCTTTGTTATAGCACGTAAGTCACCACCTGCTGCATGCCTCACCTCTATGCTCGCCATTACTTTAGTTATAGTGCCGGAACTATATATCCTGTACCTTCGAGTGGAAGCGAAAAAAAATTGAAATTAATGGCGGGATTTAAACTGAAAAAGGAGCAGAGCAAAATAGAAAAGTTTTTATATTACCCGTGTCGGAAATAAATATGGAGGTAAAAAATGATTGCTCAAGAGCAGAAGCCGATAGAGGAGATTCTGGGTTATCTCGATGGTAAACAGAAAGTGGTGGTCATGGGCTGCGGCGGGTGTGCCACGTTCTATCACACCGGTGATAAGAAAGCGGTGAAGGAGATGTCAGAACGGCTGAGGAAGGAAGGAAAAGAGGTAACCGAGATCATTCTCCCCCTGGGTGTATCTGCCTGTGAGATAGATATGAGTTCAAAGTACATGGAGAAGAAACGGAGAGCTATTGAGAATGCAGATGCTTTGCTTATGATGAGCTGCGGTGACGGTGTGCAGGTGGTAGCCGAATACATAGAGGAGCGTATAGGAGCAACGATAGCAGTGGTACCGGCAAATGATGCACTCGGACTGGTGGGCGGAGGTCCCAGGAAGTTCAAGGAGACATGCCAGATGTGCGGGCAGTGTGAGCTCGGGAAGACAGCGGGTATCTGCCCCCTCACTGCTTGCGGCAAGGGATTGATGAACGGACCCTGTGGTGGAGTGCGTGAGGATGGCAAATGCGAGGTTGATCCAGAGAAGGACTGTGCATGGGTGAGGATATACGAGCGAATGGAGAAGCTGGGCGAACTGGAGGACAAATTCGAGGTGATGAGAGAGCCACATGCGTGGAGCAGAGCGAAGAGACCGCGCCTGTTCGAGATAGAGGAGCCAGTGAAGCCAGTGAGTGCAATACTCGGTTCCCTGCCGTCATATTTGACGCTGCTTGGTGGACCTGAGTACAAAGAGGAGGAATAGGAGGTGATGTGAATATGGGTGATGAGGTATATAGTCAGTTAATGAAGGAACTGAGCGAGGGCAAATTTGTATTCACCGGTGAGCTGGAACCTGAGAAGGCGGGCGATGTAGAGGAGCCAATAAAAGCAGCACGTGAGCTCGTCGGGCTGGTAACCGCCTGTAATGTCACGGATAATCCCCAGAGTTTCGCTTACGTCAGTAGCCTGGCGGCAGCTTACAAAATACAGCTGGAGACCGGTATGGAATGCATATATCAGCTCAGATGCGCTGACCGTAATCGCAGTGCGCTACTATCTGATATACTCGGTGCGGGTGTTCTCGGACTGAAGAATATACTCGCACTCACGGGTGATCATGTCGCACTTGGCGACACACCGGATGCAAAGCCAGTTTATGACCTCGATTCCACCACGCTGATCGCATTGATAAGGAGAGTGGTGGATGAAGGTAAAGACCTCGCGGGTAATGAGATACACAACCCGCCGAAACTGCATGTAGGAGCCGCTGCTGCGCCCGGTGCCGCAGTACTCAAGGCAGAGCTCGCTAAAGTCAGACGTAAGATAAAAGTGGGTGCCGAGTTCATACAGACCCAGGTGGTCTATTACACAGAAGTAGTGGACCGGTTCTTCAAGGAGCTGGGTAAGGTGGATGTCCCGGTTCTGATTGGTATATTCCCTGCGAAGACATATGCACAGGCTGATTTCTTTGATAAGTATGTGGCGGGTGTGGATGTGCCACCGGATTACCTGCAGAATATGAAAGAGACGAAAGCGATAAAGGACAAGGAGAAACGAAAGGAAGAGGTTGACAGGGTGAACATAGAATTCTTCACCGGGTTCCTGGAGCATCTCAAAGATACTCCTGCTGCTGGCTGTCACATTATGGCGGTCGGGTATCCGAGGATAATACCGGAGCTGAAGAAGGTTATGGAATAGCCCCTCTTTTTATTTTTTATTCCTATTTATAAAAAGGGATGATAGACAACAGTGCGATTCTAACAGAGGTATTTAATCTCGCAGCCGGTATATTCGTCATGGTTCTTGCCATTTATGCCGGGCGGAAATTCCGATTCGTCATATTCAAATCAGGCTGGGATGTTGTGGCTGCTTCAGGTGCGATAGCAGCTGCAGCGTCTATATTCCGAATTTATTATACATACGCACACTTATATGAGGAGCCACTATTATTCATGACTTTTATTGCATGGGGAAGGGTCTTCCTCGGAATAAGCAATCTCGTTCTGATGATCGGGATATACGTACTGGCGTTGACCGGTATAAAATTATGGGGTAAGAGAGGAGAAGATTGAATATGCCCGGACTCAAGGTTGCATTAGAGGATCTGGTAGCTACTGATGGCGTGAATGCGTCCGCGGTGGTAACACATGATGGTATTATGGTTGAATACATGAATAAGCACGCTGCTGAAGCTGAATTACCGCTATCTGCGCTGATAGCGATGATGACGAGAACGGCAGAGCGGAGTGCGAAGATGCTGGGTAAGGGCGACATGGAGGTGCTGACGGCGAAAGCAGATGGCGGTGTCATTTTGATTGAGAAATTCAAAGGGTTCATATTCCTCGTGGCTGCCGATAGAGGGTTTGATTTCAGTACGATAGAAGATAAGAGGGCGAGAGTAAGGGCAATCCTCAGGAGCATGACTTAGTCAATCGTTGCAGTTGCAGCCGCATGTTCCGCCAGTGAGAGCCTTCCCAGTACACTCTGCCGCAGGTTTTACAGAGCCAGAAATCACATTTGCCTATCTTTGCCATGGGTACATAACTCTTAGCCTGTAAGACAGCTTCCTCGCCCTTCTCCACCTTCCTCAGCTCGCCGTTGCATTCGCTGCATCGGCATGGTACCGGCTCAAGGTTTATTCCCGGTTCGTATCGAATAAGCTCCTTCAACTGCTCCATCACTTCTTCGCTATGCACGAACACGCATCTGATACCTCGCCGGCTTGCTGCTCTTATCATATCTCTATCGCGTGTGAGCAATATCCGTGATTCCTGCGCTGCGAAAGAGAGTATGACCCTGTCCTCATCCTCTACCTTAACACCCAGGTCAGCCGCGTAAACGGTATCATAGCCGAGTATACGGAGCCATGTGCAGAGTTTACCCAGCATCCGGTCGGCTATGAATCGCATCAGAAACGGAACAGCACCTTCTCGAGATTCTTCACCCTGCCATGTTCTATCTCTATCCCTTCGGCTATCAGAAGCTCTATCTTCTTATCTATACCATGGCAGTAGCCTCCTACGGTGCCATCACTGCATACAACCCTGTGACATGGTATCACCACAGGCGCGGGATTACTCGCAAGTGCCTGCCCGACAGCACGTGCGGCGCGTACAGAGCCACGTAATTCCACTGCTATTATACCGTATGTCGTCACTTTACCCTCCGGTATTCGCTTCACCAGCTCCAGTACGGAGTCCTGAAACCGTGATTGCTCCTTCATGGACCGCAGTAGCAACAAGTGCCCCCTTCACACCTATTGCTTCTAACTTATAGAGGTCCTCATAGTTCCTTACACCACCACCGCAGAGTATATCATGGCTGGAGTGTTCCACACACCGTGCAATGAAATCAGTATCTACACCGCTATTCGTACCAACCCTGTCCAGCTCCAGTATGATGATGCTCTCAACAGGATAACCATCCAGCTCTTCTATCAGCCTCAGGGGCTCTATTTTCATACGCACATCTGATGCACGCACCTTACGATGGAACAGGTCTATGCTGACTGTTATCGGATAATTGGCTGCTGTATCATGAATAAGCTCAAGCGACGCAGTCTCTGTACCAAGAATGATGCTATCTGCTATACACGCTATCTCTTCCATATCCGATGGTGATTTTATACCATAATCAAGAGCTATCCGTATATCTCTGTACCTGCTCCTTATAGCACGCAGGCTCTCTATGCAGGTACCGGTGCCCATCAGCCTGTTCAGGTCTGCGATGTAGACCTCAGAGGGGTTTACAGCCTCTATCACACGCAAAGGCTCGGAAGAACTGACAACCGAGCTTGAGAGATGTACCGGCATGTATTTAGCACGTTCGCCTCGCTTCGCATGCACGACCACGCCATCGAGCAGGTCCATCACGAAGAGCAGTCTCATCTCAGAAGTCGGTCATCACCCTGTACTGGTCTATCTCCTCCTTCATCAGCCGCAGGAATCGCCTCGCCGTACCCTCTACATCACGTGAATTCGTTATGCCCCGCCCCACTATCAGTATATCCGCGCCACTCTTCAGTGCGATCGGTGCTGTATCTTCTCTTATTCCACCCGCAACGGCAACCAGTAGCCTGCCACCCGTGCGTTTTATCTCCTCTATATTGCCCCAGGCATGCTCCACTCCGAGTTCCTCAACGTCTATCGCACGGTGCAGCTCCACAACATCGGGCATCATACCGCTTATGCTCAGTTCCTTCAGCAGCTCTATCGGATCTTTTACATTCAGCATATCCAGACTGGAGTAGATGCCGGTCTTCCTCGCTTCCTCTATCGCCTTCTCTATTGTCCGGAGCGGAGCCAGACCGGAGATGACCACCGCATCCGCACCGGCATCGGCGACCATCCTGGCTTCCAGATTGCCCGTGTCCAGCGTCTTCAGATCGGCGACCACGAAAGTCTCAGGTCTTATCTCCTTTATCCTGCCCACTATCTCCACGCCATAACGCTTTATCAATGGCGTACCTGCCTCTATAATAAGATGATCGTTCCTCGGTAGAGTCTTCACCACCTCCTCCATCTGCTTCCAGTTGGGTATATCAAGAGCAACCTGCAGATATGGCGGGTCCCATAACTTCGTCACCTTCATACCGAGCGAGGGATGGCGAGACCTGTCCTTCTCGTACAGCACCTTCTTGACGTCCGGGAAGCCGGTCATCGCACGCTTTATCGCTAATTTCGCAGCGCCATAATTGAAACGGTATATCTTATTGTAATCACGCGCCCTGGGATGTATGAAGACACTGGCAATCACCACGAGGTCTTCTGCCTCGTCTGCCTGTATCACACCCTCCTCGACGGAATCCGCAACCGCTTTCGCAACCGCACTCTGTGCGGGTCCAAATATCTTCTCCGCATCCTTCATGTTCTGTATCGTCACTTTCGGCACGATCAACGTTGGTGGTTTCACCGGCAGATTCGGTCTTATCACTGCGAATATCGGTGTGTGCCCGGCGGATAACTGGCTGAGTGCATTTGTGAATGCGATACCAACGGGTCCGTTCTTGGAGCCTATCATCAGATCAATGTGAGCAACCTCCGGACCTTCTCCTATCAGGGCTTCACCAACATACATATCTTTCACCTTCTCTCTATCTCGTCCAGTGCTTCTCTCACACTTGGCAGCAGCATATATTCGAGCTCAAGTTGATGGAAACCCGGTCTCGGTCCTCCATGCCTCGTTGCACGGCATATCCGCGGATCACCGATAGGGAACCCTCTGGGCTTCGAGTAGATCCCGTTCCTGTCCATCGCTCTTACTTCGTCCACTATCTGCTTCAGTTCTTCTGCTTCGCCTTCTATAAGCGCACCAAAACACGTCTCCTTCACCCTGATTTCTCCGGCTCTCTCTGTATCACTCAATATAGCCAGAATCCGGCTCTTCAACTGCGCAGGTGTTACATCTGAATCCGGCGAGATCAATATCACCCTCGTCTCAATACCCATCTTTTACCACCTTTATGGGCCCGCGGAGATTTGAACTCCGGACCTCTCGGTTATCAGCCGAGCGCTCCAACCAGCCTAAGCTACGAGCCCTTATATATAATTTATCTTCATATTATTTTTCCGTTACTTCATCATTCGGTCTTCTCCTCCTTCATCACAGATAGAAAACGTCTTGATACCGCATCTTCTGCGAGTCGCATTATCGTCTCCCTGTCCTTCACACCCTTGAATATGCCGAGTGGCAATTGCGCTGCCGCCATCGTAGCATGACCGCCCGCAGTGCCTATATCACCGAACGCCCGCGCAAATGCTTCGCCTATGTTCACTCTCACGTCCTTACTACGCCCTGATACGCATATTGTATCTTCGCATAATCCTATAACCACTACCGTGGATATACCCTCCAGATTGAGCAGATAATCAGCAGCTTGCGGTATTGCATCCCGGTTCGCGACCGTGCCAACGCTCGTTATCAGGTAACTACCCTTTATCTTCTTATGTTGTATCGCACCTCCAACCACATTCAGCATCTCGGTAGACATAGGTGGTGTCTCTATCTGATCCAGCAGGTCTTTATCCGCCCGCAAATAAAGGTATGCTGCGGCATAGAAATCCGCGGGATGCGCTTCTCGTTTAAATCCGTTTGTATCTGTTATTATCCCGTGCAATAACGCAGTTGCGAGTATCCTGTCAACCGGTACGTTCAGTTCACGCAGATAATTGGTCATTATCGTTGATGTTGCACCACAGTTCGTCTGTATATCCACGAACTCAGCATCCACTTTGCCCTTGTTATTCGTTACCTGATGGTGATCTATGATGATAGCAACCTCACATTTGTCGGTAACCGGGTTATTAGCACCGGGCTGAGAGGAATCGACCAGTGCCAGCTTGTCATAGCTCAGTAAATCCTCTTCTCCCTCTATCCTGCGCATCTCTATACCCAGGATGTTAACAAATGCGCGATTAACATGATGCCCTATCTCGCCCCTGTATACTATATCGGCTGATACACCTGCATGATGTGCTATCTGCCTGAGTGCGAGCCCGGAGGCTATCGAATCCGGATCAGGACTGTCATGCACGACGACCCCCAGCCGTGCATCGGGCTTCTTCTTCAGCTCATTTAATATCCCCATCAGCCCGTTCACCTTCTTACGGTACCTTAACCGCTCAAGGTACTCCAGCGCAGTCCTGGCTGTCAGATCAGGTATTGCGAGGATTATATCCGCACCAAGGTCTTTCAGCGCCTCCTTATCTCCGGGCTCGATCGCTCGTGCTACCAGCGATGTGTCCGGTAACTTCTCTCTTATATTTTTCACCGCCTTACGGTTCACTTCGCTATTACTGCTCATAACAAATACCACTTCAGGTTTTCCCTCACCTTTTATGAGCTCCACCGTTGATGGATCACTTATGTCCGCTGTAAATGCGATGAAGTCCTCCTCTTTCAATAATTCCACCTTCTTATCGTCTATATCCACAATTATCATGTCAGTACCGTGCTTCTTCAGTTCCTTTGCCACTGCGTATCCTATTCGTCCGCAGCCAAATATAGCATGTACCACCTTATCTCTCTTATGCTCCGTCCCGCTTACTTTTTCCTCTGCCATTCCCAGCTTATCCTAATGATCAATATATTATAACTATTTTTATGAAACATTTTAATAGACAGAGGAAAGAAGAATACAAACAGATCCGATGCTGAGACCAGAGGAGATGCGGGAATTACGCATAATCACGCTGGATGAGCATGTGGATAGAGTGATAAAGCGAATAGATGCCCTTGGTTCCGTTCATCTAACTGATGTAAAGGAGTTTATGGAAGATTGGGGCGGGCTTATAGAGCCTGCGAAAGCGGATCCGGTGGTGATGAAGACTTCTGAGCTCCTTGCTCGTATGAACAATCTGATCTCGCTCTTGCAGCCAGCATCGGCGGAGCAAGAGAAGAGGAGTCTGAAGGACAGGCTGTTTAGAGGTGAAGAAGAGCAGGTGAGGGTGACACCCATAGAATATAGAAGCCTGACTGAGATAGAAAGCCAATTCAACGAGGTGGAGAAGAGCATTACCACATTAAGAGAAGATACTGCGAGATTACGCGATGAATTGATGGATACGGAAGATTTACTTCGTGTACTGAGAGAACTGAAGGAATTGGGGATCGAACCCGGCTTTGTTGGTGATAAATATTTCATAACCGTATTCGCGGGTAGATTACCCGAGGCGAATCTGAAAGAACTCGAAACAGCGCTCGATAATGCCGCTGGTGAACTCCACTTTGTATGTGCCCGTACGGGTGAAGGACGTGCTTTCGCCATTGTTGTGGTTATGAAGCATGACAGAGCGGCTGTAGAGAAAGTACTCACACGCATGGACTTCAATTCCTGGACTCCTCCGCCTGATATACCGCTTGATGACACCGTCAGGGCAATAGAAGAGGTAGAATCGAGGTTGAAGAGTTTACAGCAGGATATAATGCAGCGGGAGCGCGAGATGGCTGAGCTGCGCGATGCAAAGCTCGCAGAGCTTCTGGCAATGCGTGAGTTCGTGCAGATGGAAGATACGAAAGCGAAGGTGAAGAGTTTATTCGGGCAGACCGAGCGTGTGCGTGTCATTGAGGGCTGGACGCCCGAGAAGAACGTGGCAGAAGTGACTTCTGGTATAAACGAAGAGACGGGCGGGTTCTCGGTCGTCGAGGTGAGTGAGCCCGGGCGCGAAGATGTGCGGGTACCTACCTTACTGAGGAACCCGAAGATATTGAAGCCTTTTGAATCCGTTATAAAGATGTACGGGCATCCTTCATATCGCGATATAGATCCGACATTGATCACCGCCGTTATATTTCCCATACTCTTTGGGCTCATGTTCCCTGATATAGGGCATGGCTTCATACTGATGCTCCTGGGTCTTGCATTGACACGGTTCACCGGACTCGGTAAGGATACACGTGAGATGGGCATAATCATACTCCTGTGCGGGCTATGTTCGCTCGTTGCGGGTGTAATATTTGGTGAATTCTTCGGATTCAGTGCGTATGCCGGTGAGCTCATCAATGAAGCGCTGGGCATGCACGTACCTGAATGGCTTATACTGATCGAACATCCGTTACTGGAGCCCCTGGTACAGGTGAAGTTATTCTTTGTCATCACGCTCTTGATAGGTGCTGCGCATATGGGGCTCGGATTGGGCTTCAATGTGATGAACCACCTGCGTGAGCGGGATATGGCGGGATTATTAACCGGAGCGGTGAAGATATGGTGTCTGTGTGGTGCACTTTACTTCCTGCTACTGCTGTTCGGGTTTTATTTCACCGAGCTTCAGGAGAACAATACCACACTGTTGCTCAGGAATGCCACTATCTTTGTGGTATTGCCCATCGGATCACTCTTTGGACTGAGGGTTGCGGAGGAATTGAAGCATGAATCGAACGGAAAGAAGGGGGTTATGGATTATCTGATCATACTCATCGATGGCGTTATAGATGCACTGCTGGAGAATTTCTTCCGGTTCCTCGCGAATGTGGTCTCATACGGCAGGATTATGGCGCTTGCACTCTGTCATGCTGCCCTGATCGAGGTATTCCTGATCTTTACATTCATGTGCCTCGCGATGCCTGTGCCGGTACTGGGGCAGGTGATAGCGGCAGTGGTATTTATCTTCGGAACCCTGCTCGTGATAGTGCTTGAAGCCATAATGGCGGGTATCCACACGATCAGGCTGCATTTCTACGAATGGTTCACGAAATTTTATGATGGTAGCGGGCACGAATTCGCACCGTTCAGGCTCCGTGGCGGTTCTTTATCGCCACCATGAGATCCTGCAATATCATCTTACTGGATACCGGCAATAAGACATGCTCGAGAGTCAGTGCTGCTGTTTACACTCGAAAACGAGCGATATCAGATTCACTCAGAGGCGTAACAGTGAGCCTCTCTATCAGGCTGCCATCACGGTATTCCACCACCGCTTCTGTATCTGCATCAGAATATCTCGCCGTCAGTCTCGATGCGAAGACCACCGCATCTCTGCTCTTAGCACCACGTAAGAGCGTTACCGGACTGCCATAACCCAGCACCTCAAAGGTATAATCATCGGGCGTCCGTAACTGCATCAGCATCTCGTTCTCTCCCCTGTTCCTGCCCACTATTATCTTTGAATGCCCGAACCTGAAATGCCTGCCCAGTTTCAGTAATTTCACCGTGTTCTTAGTCAAAGGTTCATTATGTGCCAGCATGTCACGCACCCTGGCTGCAAACTCCCGATAGGTCAGCAGGCATCCACCAGACGGGGTTGGATATTCCAGATTATATCGTTTCGCAAGAGCGATCTGTGGTCTCCGGCTCTTACCCGAAATCGCAAGCAATCTGGTACGGTCCACCCAGCCTTCGCGTTCCGGAACCGTTTCCGGTAGCAATCTCGCTGATAACGGTCGCAGAACTTTACCAGCCACACCTGCTTCTCTCTCCTCCAGTGCCAGTGCACGTCTGTACTGGCTCATTGGACGCTCGCCGAGAACATCACCAGTAACGATGAAATGAGCGCCCAGCGCTTCCGCAACCATCCTCGCCTTACGGAGCATATAGATATGACAGTCTATACAGGGATTCATACCAGAGCCATAGCCATATTTCGGATTACTTAAAATACGCATGTATTCATCACCTGCAACCAGTCGTACCAGCGGTATACCAAATCTCCTTGCAGTGGCACCGGCATGATCTTCATTATCAACTACGAATGGTAGCTGGAGGTACAACGCCACCGAATCTATTCCCTGCTCAAGGATCAGTTTTAAAGCCAGTATAGAATCCAGACCTCCGGACAGGAGTACCAGTGCTTTCATGGATGTTTAGCTCTGTAAAAATTACATGCACCTAAAGTAAACTATAAATCCATTTAGATTTTCATACTATACATCCATCTTTTTTAACAGCTCCTTCAATTCATGGTAGAATGTACCTCCTTCCATTTCTTGCGCCCTTTCAATCGAAGCCAGCCCTCGCCCAATATACCACAGACAACAGGCAATGGCGTCACCATGAAGAGCATGCAACTGCACATCGCAATGACTTTATTACGGCGACGCATGTGATATATCCTGGCTAAAGGACCATCAGGTACGCATCCCGACCTCAATGACATTATCAGGTTCTTGGCGACACCGTGTGCAATCCCGATGTTCCAGAGTATCCAGTGTCGTAGAGGAGCAGGACCGCCTCCTGGCTCCGTTTCCTTTAGCAGTATCGCCCTGTACAGGTCATCCGCTGTTCTGCCCGGGAATAGAGTATAAGCATCGCCCAGCATCTGCGGCGAATGCGCGTCGCTACCACCAGTATGAGCGAATGAAGAACCCGCTTCTTCCTGCGCTAAACGATTAACGTACGCATCTCGATGCCCGGCGTTCAGCACCTCTATACCATCCAGTTTGAGCTGCTCCACACGCCGCCCGAGACTGGGGCAGCGATAACTGAACGGATGTGGCGCCACAGCCAGACCACCCTGGTCATGGATGAGCTCTATTGTCTCAACAGCCGAGAGCCCCGGGTCAATCCGTTCCTGCAGGAACAGACCGAGAATTTCTCCTTCTGCCGTGGTTATCTCCTCACCGGGAACAACCTCTATCGCCAGTCTATTCGCTTTTACATACCGCTGCGCCCTCCACGCGCCCTTCATCTCATTATGGTCAGTGATACAGAGTACGTCCATCCCCTTCTTCACCGCAGCATCTACCATCACCTCAGGCGACGTGACAGATTCGGGATAAGGGATAAAGAACACCTTGCTGAAGCCGGAATAGCATGTATGGGTATGTAAATCAGCACGTCCAGCAGATTGCGCATCCATGCTAACGACATTTGCTGAAGTTATATAAAAAACTTTCTCCCTGGAAGCTTGCTAATGTTGTATTCCCGATAAACGGCGCTTCTCCAATTCAGGGAGAGCATCCAACGCTCTTTCCTTTCAGCCTGGTGAC
>JAODGP010000102.1:0-2700 GCA_025464345.1 Methanosarcinales archaeon
GTATTTTGCAGGATCTGTTTTTGTACATGCTGCTTTAGCCAATTGATGGAATCTCTTGCCTATATGCAAGTTTTATCTATGCATGGGCGGTAAATTGTTCTGGCAGCGCGCCAGAAACCCTCAAATAATATATATTGATGGGGCATTTATTTATAAAAAGAAACTAACTGAAATTAGGCAGTAGTTATAGAAGAGAAAAGTTATTGGGAGAATATTTGGATCCCACAAATCATCTGGAAGGGTGAGATAGATAAAAATGAGAAGAAAGGATACCATTAGGCGGATGGAGGAGCGGGTTAATAGACTCATTGAACAATTTGACAAATGTGTAGAGATATTTGGTCGAAGAAACTTATTTACAGGCCCGAGTGTTTACTTTCATAACAAAACTCTGGAAATACGAAAGCGGTATATTACACCTTGCGATGTCCTTCAGGATGACTTATTCTTTGACTATCTATACGCTACTTTAACTGCATGGGGACTCCACCGGATGGGTCCGGGGGCAACAAAACTTACCGAAATCGAGGAACTCAAAGCAAGTTTCAGGAAGCAAAAAGAACAAATTCGGACCCTCCAATCTTTTGAGATTGATAATATACCAGACAATAAGGGCGATTATGTTACTTCAATCCTATGGGATATTCTGTATAAGCTTCAAGTTGGAGTTGGTGAAACTAAAATAGTTGCTGGTTCTAAGGCACTTCATCATCTTCTTCCAAATTTAATGCCCCCTATTGATGGTGAGTATACACTCAAGTTTTTCTATAACAACAGAGGAACGGCATTAAACCAAGGCGATGAAACTGCTTTTAAGGAAATCTATCCTTATTTCTGTCAAATTGCATCCACCTGTGCAAAGAAAATTGAGAAACATATTGGTCATGGAATGAACACAAGCAAAACAAAAGTGATTGACAATGCGATTGTCGGTTTCGTCTTGCAGGGGTTGCCTTAATGAATTCCAACCAGATTGCTCCTTTGGAGCTGTCATTGGCTTCGGAGATTTTTAAAAAATTCTTTTTCCACTATTAGATTTTTTAGTTTTACTTCCAGAATCGGCGTCAATCAACGATAGAAGTTCAAGTGAACTATATCCCTATATTAAACTCAAGTTAGAGTTATGCTTTTAGGAAGTAAATGTAAACGAAAGTAATTTATGTTAAGAATAGAAAAGAGAAATAGGAGGGCAATTAGAACATCCGTTTATATTGATGATGCAATTGAGCAGGCGATAAATCCTGAGAGATGGAGAGGAGAAGCGGAGGAATAAGTAATATATAAAATGAGAAGAATAAAAGCTACAATTTTAATTGCGATTTTATTTGGCAGTATGCTTGAATTTGCACCATTGCAGGGATTTGGAGTGGGGGAGGAAATATTTTCTCAAGATATTGATGAAAATGATTATAGCGATATCGAAGAATCAATGCCAGAACCTATACCTGAATTAATATCACCGAAAGGTGGAGGGGGAAGAGTTCCACGTGATTCCGATGGTGATGGATACAGCGACATAGATGAAATGCTTGCTGGGACAGATCCGTATGATCCATGCGATCCTGATCCTGAATGTGATGCATGCTTATTTCCTTCCTATGTACAACTTAATTATCCAATTGAAAATGTAACCATTGGGAACCCATTGATTATTACAGGAACAGCTATTCACAGAGCAGATGGATTTCCCATTTATATTTCTGTTTTTGGACCAACAGAATTTCCAACTCAAACTGCATTATTGATTAATGGAACATTTAACACTACATTCGATACTTCAGGTGCAGAGGAGGGGGAATATTTAGTTACGGCAGATGATTTATATGGAAGCACGGATCAAGTAACAGTATTTGTTATAGAAAGAAAAGCAAAGATATGGTATGTGGATGATGATGGCGGTGCTGATTTTACGAATATTCAAGATGCGATAGATGCCGCAAGTAGTGAAGATATTATTTACGTATACAATGGAACTTATAATGGAAATCTTCATATATGGAAATCAATAACTCTTCAGGGTGAAAGTCCAAAAGAAACTTTTATCAAATTAATTCAAAATAATAGTTCTGATATTGTAGTAGCAGGTACAGGAAATGTTATAGTTTCTGGATTTACAATGATAGGTAACAAATCTTTATTTAATCCTGAAGAGACCCATTTATGCGGTGTTGAACTATATCATGTGAATAATTGCAATATATCTAATAACATAGTTTCAGATTTCTGGGGAGGTATTGGGGGAAGTGAACTCGGTTTCTGTAACTTTACGGGTAATGACATTTCAAATAACTCTTATGGAATTTATGTCTGGAATAGTAGTTATAATAAAATAGCGGATAATAAAGTATATTCAAATGGGAAGGGCATAACAATTTGTGGTTGGTCTTGTAACAACACGGTAATAAACAACAGCATTTTTCTAAACGGTCTTGGTGCTTCTACTGGCAATTATTGCGATTTTAATAGAATCTATCATAACGATTTTGTAGAGAATGATGAGCAGGCTTATAACTGGAACCTCAGAACTAATTTCTGGGATAATGGATATCCATCTGGCGGGAACTACTGGAGCGACCATAACTGCACAGGAAATCCAAGTAATGGGTCACAACCATACATCATCGACAAAGACAGCATAGATCATTATCCATTTGAAGATCCAAATGGTTGGTTGGTAGGGAAAAATATTTTCGACACCGG
>JAODGP010000102.1:2758-10443 GCA_025464345.1 Methanosarcinales archaeon
GCACACCGAATATGTTCGCATTTACGGAAACGGGGTAAACGTGAATGCATCATGGTCAGGTTACGACACGGACTGGCATAACATCACCTTCGACAAGCCTGTTGTTCTATTGGCAGACGAAAAATACAACTTCACGATTATAACAGGCTCATATCCGCAGATTCATCATAATAGGACTTTAACAGTGCCAGGTGGCGAAATCACATGCACTAAATTCACAGATGCCAACGGAAAAGTTTATTATGACTGGATACCCGCAATAAGGTTATTTTGAAGCCTGATACGAATTGAATCTTCAATCAATACAAAGAAGCCCGGTATGATAAGCCGCTGGTCTTTCGTGAGCAGGCTTCAGAGAATAACTAAAATGCATCCCTCACATTCCAATGAGATGCCGAGCTATTTAATATATAGAGGATGTAAGAGATAATCATGATGGAGAGAACTTTCCTGATGATAAAACCTGAGGGTGTGGAACGTGGTCTGATAGGCGAGATAATAGGGCGGTTTGAACGAAGAGGTTTCAAAATTGTGGCATTGAAGCTGACGAAGATGACCAGGGAGTGTGCAGAACGCCAGTACGAGGAGCATCGGGGCAAGGAGTTCTTCAATGATCTCGTATCTTATATATCGTCCGCACCCGTTGTCATGTTCGTGATAGAGGGTGAGGATGCAATAGCAACTGCGAGAGAGATGGCAGGAGCAACAGACCCGAAGCAGGCTAAGCCAGGCACGATAAGGGCGGATTACGGTATTGACGTACAGAGGAACGTTATACATGCATCAGATTCAAAAGAATCCGCGTATCGGGAGATAGCGCTCCATTTCGGTGTACTTTCGTGATTATGAAATGAAACAGATAGCATTTTATGGTAAAGGTGGTGTTGGTAAGTCAACGGTAGCTTCCAATATCGCTGCCGCACTGGTCGAGCAGGGCATATCTGTCTTCATGATCGGCTGTGACCCGAAACACGACTGTACGATGAATCTGCGTGGCGATGTTGAGATACCAACAATTCTGGATGTCATGAGAGCCAGGGGTGTAGAACAGATGGGTCTTGATGAGCTGGTATCAGGTAACGAAATAAAACCTGAGGAGATAATCTATGAGGGTTATGGCGGTGTTTATTGCGCCGAGTGCGGTGGACCGAAGCCCGGCTTCGGATGCGCCGGCAGGGGCATCATTGTCGCGATAGAACTGCTCAAGCGGCTGAATATTTTTGAGACCCTGAGTCCTGAAGTGGTCATTTATGATGTACCGGGTGATGTGGTATGCGGTGGTTTCGCAATGCCATTGCGTAAGGGACTCGCCGATGCGGTCTATATAGTAACATCAGCCGATTACCTTGCCATATACGCCGCTAATAACATCTGTCGTGGCATAAGTGAATTTGCAAACAAGGGTGGCTCGCCTCTCGGCGGGCTCATATATAATGTCAGGGGCATACTCGATGACGAGGCGGTTGTGCGTGACTTTGCGACGAGAGTGGGCTCAAAGGTTATCGGCTGTGTGCCCAACACGCAACAGATAGCGGAAGCGGAGATAGAGGGACGGACAGTCATCGAGAAAGCACCGGGGAGTGATATCGCTAATCTGTTCCGCGAACTCGCTCTCCGGGTATACAAAAACCAGGTGACATCTGTGCCCAACCCGCTATCATCCAGGGATATGATGGCTTTCGGACATGTAATCAGGGAGAAAATACGGGAAAGATATGAAAAGAGCACCGGATAAAACTTTATTATTACAGGTATGTATTTTTTACATACAACTCTAATCTCAAAAGATAGCCTCGGTAGCTCAGCTGGCAGAGCGACGGATTTGTAATCCGTAGATCGAGGGTTCAAATCCCTCCCGGGGCTTTTGTCGAATAGTTTAAACCAGAATTTAACAAGAATAATTATACAACTGCCCTCTCGCTCATTTCATCACTCACCTATTTATTTTGAATTAACAGCAGGAACAGCAGTAAACCCCCTTCAAGCGATGGACTCAATTGGTATTCTGCCAGAGTTTAAAGGAACCGCTGTGCATGACTGCTGGTGCCCTACCTCAGCTATGCGAATGCAAAGCAAGGGCTCTGCAATGCCCACACCTTACGTGAGCTTAATGTACGACTTCAATGTGCCCCTCGACAACAATCGGGCAGAGAGGGACCTGCGCGCATGATGAAGGTGAAACAGGAGGTATCAGGTTCCGGACAGCTGAAGGAGCGAATATGTTCTGTGCTATCCGTGGTTATATATCTCTACTCTACGAAAGACGCCGTGTGCTCAACGCGATCCAGGATGCTTTCAGAGGCAATCCTTTCATCCCTTCGCTCATAGTGTGGTGAATAGTAGGCAGGTGAGTAGTTACGTTTTATTTATGCATGGACGGTAAAATTGTTCTGGCAGTGCGCCAAAGACTGGAATTAGGCAGTAAAGTCAACACTTGTAAACCACGAGATTTCATTAAGCCCTCTGGCAGAGCCTACCATATGTAATCCCGTGGTCATACAAACCTCATTCCTCCTCAACGACCAGTCCCATCGCATTCGTCCTCAAATCCCGCACAATAGCGCCGGTAAGCCCCATCGCTATCCTCAGCTCATCGCTATGCCCCGCAGCCGGCAGTGCAATAACAGTGCCCGTGCCATCAGGGAGCGCACCCGCACCTGTCACCTTCGCACCGAGCGCACCTGATTCCTGTGCCAGCTTCACCAGCTCACTCAACCGCCGTGGAACAACACCTATCGAATCCAGCAACCCGTGATTGATGTTCATCAGACTGCCAAGCCGTGTCAGATCATGCCGTCGCAACGCCACCACCGCCTCCCCGGTCAGTTCATCTGCAGCAGAGGCTATGTGCTCAAACACACTGCTGAACGCTTCCTTACGCGTCTTCACGCGCTCCACGAGCTCCCTTGTCTTCAATCTCAGTTCTGACTCATGACCTGCACCCACCGGGATAGTGCATATAGTCCCGGTTACCAGCTCTATCTCCGGCAGGTCGCGTAATCGCTTCACTCCACCACCTTCTATCAATACATAGCCCCCATAAGTGGATATAGCTGTATCCGTCGGACTGGCATTACCCTGTACCGCCTTCTCTATCTTATGTGCATCCCGCCTCAGCTCATCTAAATCACCGTTCCACAGCCCGAAGTAACGCTTGAGCGCAGCAATAGTGGCGACAGTCGTTGCAGCGGAAGAACCTAAACCGGCAGATAGCGGTATCTCCGAGCTCACCCTTAGCTCAACACCGCCATCTATCCCATATTCTCGCTCCATATACTGAACTGCAGACCTGATATACGCAATCGCACGTGCTGCCTCATCATAATTGATAAACGGCTGCGCATACTCGCTCGTCAGTTCCATATCCAGCCCGAACAATGGTATATCCTCCACGATGAGATGATAGCCTTCTCCTGCTCTGCCCGAGACCTCGACACTGAGCCGCAGGTTCAGTGCCGTCGCCAGCGCTCGCTTACCATACACCACAAAGTGCTCACCGAATAGTATCGCCTTTGCAGGTACTGATGCTATTATCTTCATCCTTTACCCAGCTTCTTCACATATATGTCATCATAGATAGGACCACGAGGTGTGAGTCTACTCCGCTTCAATTTCACCGCATCCACACGCATCTCACCGAGTTCCACATCGCTCAGCTCCGCTATCTTACGCAACAATCTCCGCCTCACGGCTTCTGATTCGATTCGCTTCACACGGCATATCGTTATGTGCGGACTGAATCCGTGCTTCTCAGCCGGGAAGCCAAGTGCGACCATTCTCGTCTCGACCTGTTCCTGCAGAGCGTTCAGTTCCTCCACACCGCCCGCAATTCTCAGCCATACAACCCGTATCTGTCTGCCTCGTGGCGGGAAGTAGCCGGCGCCACGCAGCACGATATCGAATGGCTCCTGGTCTATTCCTTCCAGTTCACGTTTTATAGGCTCTACAAGCTCCTCAGGCACATTACCGAGGAACTTCAGCGTCTGATGCACCTGCCCCGGATCAACAAGTTTCAACCCCACACCCGTATCATCACTGAAGTAACGCTCCACCTCCTCCACCTTCTTCCTTATATCCTCCGAGAGATCAACCGCAATAAAGGCTCTCATACACGATTCTTCAATCTTATCCTGCCAAGAAAACCCCTCTGCTCCATTATCTCCCTCGTATTGCCTGTTACAACCAGTTCCGCATCCTTCAGTTCCGCAACCCTGCTGCAGCCGGTCAGGAACATCGCCACACGCAGCTCCTCCATCAGCTCCTCTATCTTCGTTATCACACGCTCCGCATTTAAATCATGCATTACCACCTTGAGAAACGGCAGAGCGGCACTGCAGATATCAGCACCGAGCGCTATGCTCTTCGCTATATCTATGCCCGTTCTTATCCCTCCGGTTGCTATCACCGGTATCGGCAGTGCACTGCATTCCACTATACTCTCAACTGTGGATATACCCCAGTCCCTGCCAAATAGCTCACCCAGATGCTCTGAGAGCGCATCACCCTCTGCTCTCGCACGGTGCAGCTCAGCCACTGCCAGGCTCGTACCGCCGAATCCACCAACATCTATCGCGGCAACACCCGCATCCACCAGCCTCCGTGCCACACCGTAGCTGATACCCGCTCCCGTCTCCTTCACTATCACCGGCTCCTTTATCGCACTGCACAGCTCCTTTATGGCTGCAAGACACCCTCTTGCATCTACGTTGCCCTCCGGCTGTATCGCTTCCTGCAAGAAGTTAAGATGTATCGCCACAGCATCCGCGTCTATCATCTCTATCACGCGTTCGACACCGGCAACGCCATATTCAAGCAACTGCGGTGCACCGAGATTCGCATAGATGAACGAATCAGGCGCCATATCACGAACCACACGGAACGAATCCTCATGCCCCGTATCTTCCAGTGCCGCTCGCTGTGACCCTACGCCGATACCGATACCGAGCCGTTCCGCCGCTTCCGCAAGCACCGCATTTATTCGCTTCGTCTCTGGATGACCACCGGTCATTGAAGCGATCATAATCGGGTAATTGAACGAGAACCCGAGGAAACTGGTACTCAGGTCTATCTCTTCCTTCGCTATCTCCGGCAGTGCCACATGCACGAACCTGAGATCGGCGAAGCCTGCGGCATCTACTTCCACATCCTCTCTCATACTTATATGCAATTGTTCTATCTTCCGCCTCGAGGTCCTATCCCCATCCGTCATTCAGATGAACTCCTGAGCAGAGACCTTCTGCGACAGTGCTCTCTTATTATATCTGACCTGCTTATTATCCCTATCAGTCTCCTCTCCCCTCCTTCTCCCGGCTCCACCACCGGTAGACGCCCTATATTATACCTGTCCATCTTATAAAGCACATCCTCAAGATATTCTTCCGGATATGCCACTATCACATCCCTCGTGCACATCTGACTCACACGCTTGTAGGCGAACCCTTTCTCCCTCTCCTCCTCCAGCTCCATTATCGTTGTTATACCAATCATCCTCCCTTCTCTGTCTATCACCGGGTAAGCTATATGCCCTGTCCGCTCTGCGAAGTACAGCGCCTCCTTCACCGTATTATCCCCTGGAATGGTCAATACGCCCTTCGTATATGCATCCTTAACTTTAATGCCCTCAAGCAGGTCAACCATGAACTCGCGCTTGTGCGCCGGCGACTCCCGCCTCGTCTCATACTGCCCCGGATAGATCGTCCTCCGACCGACGAGCGAATATGCGGGTATGATAGCGAGCAATGCAGGTACAAATAGCGTATAAGAGCCCGAGATCTCACAGACGATGAACAATGCGGTCAGCGGTGCATTGGCTGCGGCGCCGAAGAACGCAGCTGCGCCGATGAGTGCAAACACCCACGGGTATCTCACCGTCTCGGGGAAGAAATAATTGAGTACCAGCCCGATTGCTCCGCCTAAGGATGCACCCATCGCCAGTGACGGTATGAACGAGCCACCACTACCGCCCGAGCCGAGCGTAACAGCAGTGGCAATTATCTTAGCAACTGCGATGAATGCGAGAACCGTGAGTGTGAGTCTGCCATAAAAAGCCTCCTGGATGAACCCGTAACCACCACCCAGAATACCACTCGCTATCTCCAGCTCCGTATCTGTGTCACGACCCGCGACAAAACAGCCGATGAGTAAGAGCACACCGATGATAAACCCGCCGAGTGCCGGCTTGAAACAGTCAGGCATACGAAGCTTGCCGAAGAAGAAAGTACGTATGATCTCCAGCAACTTGATGAACATGTAAACGAAGGGAATACAGGCGATTCCGAGTGCCAGGAATAGGAGTAGCGAGAAAGGCTTCAGCAATATGGTGATGTCATAAGTGCCTATCTCATAGAGATGACCATGCCCGAAGAGCGAGCATGCAACTATATAAGAAGTGATGGAGCATATTATCGCCGGTACCAATGCATCTACCTCCATATCACGCCGATACAGCGTTTCGATACCGAAGAATGCGCCTCCGAGCGGCGATTTGAATATCGCTGCGATACCTGCTCCTGCTGCCGCTGCCAGTATCTTACGCCGTTCTCGCGCATCCAGCTTGAATAGTCGGCTGAATAGCGAGCCTACCGTTGCTCCCAGCATTGCACTCGGTCCCTCACGACCCGCACTGCCGCCTGAACCTATCGTCAATGCCGAGCATATGCCCCTGATCAGCCCCTCCCGTGCCTTTATCCTGCCATTCTCGTTATGGAATCCATCAATGAAGACATCAGTCTCGTGAAGCTCCGGCTTTGCCACCCTGAAGAGCTTATACTTCAATACCCCCGCTATCAAGCCGCCAAGTGCGGGGATAAAAGCAAGCGGTAGCGGTAACCATGTATGAACCGGTCCTGAGAGTGGCGAGAAGTAGAAGAAATGACGCTCGTATCTGGGAGATGGAGGTATGTAACCCCCAAGATATTGGAGGAATAATGAGGAGAACAGATCCATACAGATGAAGAAACCTGCGATGATGAGACCGACAAAAATGCCTGTTACCGCATAATGAAATGTCTGCTTAGCCCATTCGCTCAGGTATTTTATCTCACCGGTCACCGCTATCTCACACGCTCCTTTGCCAGCCGGATCATCGCTACTATATCTCGCTCACCCCACCGTGATGAGTCTATTATGAGGTCATAACCCGTGAGGTCGTCCATATCAAGCCCGTAATAGCGCATGTAACGCGTGCGTTCTGAACGTTCCCGCTCTCTCATTGCGGTTAAAGCCGCTTCGTATGTTATATGCTCTCGTGCCGCGATTCTCATCGCTCTGACCGGTTCCGGCGCCTTTAACCATACCTTGAGCTCTGCATTGGGTAGTAATAAGCCCGATAACCTGCCTTCTATAATTACGTTATCCCGCTTCATGCCCTCTTCACGCTGCTTATCATCTATCCAGCGATCAAAATTGTCCTCCTCCTCTGCCAGTTTACTGAATTGCGCAAGATGCAGTTGCCTGTCTGCGGCAAGCTGCCTGAACATCTCGCCCGCTGAGATCAGTTCCATGGATAATTCAGCCGATAATAGCCGTGCTACTGTGGTAGTGCCACTGCCCGGTAGCCCGCTTATCGTTATTCGCATTAAAATTTAGCCTTTTATCACGCCTATGGGTCTGAATGCTGCTACTTTTCGGGCTATGCCCGCGACTTCACAGCTCCGTACCACCACTTCCGGGTCTTTATAAGCTGC
>JAODGP010000002.1 GCA_025464345.1 Methanosarcinales archaeon
TGTCATGGTCAACCTGATGCAGCACACATAAGCCGCCTCTCATTTGGGGATAGTCCATCCAATCCCTGATGTGGCGCATCATTGTATGCGGAGACAACCTCATCCAGGACCATTCTCAATTCCTCTGCATCCTTCCATCTTCGCCAGCAGCTCTTTCTTTACACGAACCTCTCAGCAATCACATTTGTTGCGGGTCTATGCGGTGTAATCCTGACGTGAACAACCCCTTTACTGGCGCATATAATAAGGCTTGTTCCCCATCAAGATGGCTATGACACTTCAGGACAGGCATTAAATGGAGTGAGAAAATCAAGACGTTCAGGGGTGTCACACGCGGAATTCCTGAGCCAGTTTGAACGGATCGTAAGCGATGACAGAAGCGGCATAAAGCTCCATTGCACCTATATCCGAGGTTCTATCATCAAGATCTCCTCTATCAACCAGCCTTGCCACGTGGTACGACCCTGACTGGAATATAGCAAGATTGTAAGACATCACACCCATATCACGATAGAAACGCAGCAATTTATAAATAGTATGAGCCATCCCGTCACTTCTGTGCGCGGTACTGACAACAACGATCTCCTTCTCCTTCACTGGCGTGATATAAAATAGTATCCTGTCATCATTGCTCGTCCTCATGAGACCCAGACTCCCATGCACCTTACACAGGTCTGAGAGATAATCAGAACCATACCGGTCACTATATGCCGATACTACACGATCAAAAACATCTAATTTACCATATCTCGTCTTTGATGCCGTTAATTGCATATGACCATGTATGATAGAAGCGCCACTGCGCCAGAGACAATTCCAGAGGAAGAACTTGTACATGTCGCCGCCGTTATCTTTACACACTGATTCGAACCACCGCTCACCGGTTCGCAGGTAATCCGCAATCCTGTCTTCGGTTATAACCTGCGGATTGTGCTCATTGAAGATCACCAGACCGTGATAGGAATCGTACTTCGTGAGGTTGCTTGCTGTAACGCAGTATCTACCTTTAATTCGTCCGAAACTATCCATAGGCGTCTGCTCAGCCGGATTACAGAACCTGCACGGCTCTACCTCCTGGACTACTTTCTGCATGCCCTCTTTTGGTCTCACGGCACGTAACTCGTTGAAGAGACTGTGCTCACCGGTGAATCTGTTCTTGACAGATACTATCCGCTGACGCTCCACTCGCTCAACCGAATTGAACCGCGTTCTAACCCAGTCTTTCATCTCTGCCGGTAGTTTCAACTCGCCGGTGAATATTTTTATCTCGTAGAAACGCATAAGTAACTCGTATTCTTTATCTGATAACGTGGCTGCAACATCCTCGAGCTCTGTTATTCGCATTTAATCTTAATTATAAGCTCTGTTCTATATATCATAATATGAAAGTGGGCATTTGCGGTTTCCCGAAGTCAAAGAGCGTTATATTCGCGAATCTTGAGCTGGTAGAGGTTCAGGCTACATTTTACAAGCCCGTGCGCATATCAACCGCGGAACGATGGCGCAGTGCTGCACCGCCCGAATTCGAATTCACAATGAAGGCATGGCAGTTGATCACACACGAGCCAAGAAGCCCGACGTATCGTAAAGCGAAGCTGGAACTGAGCGGCGACAGGTACGGGCTATTCAGACCAACGGAAGAGGTTTTTGACGCATGGGCTGCGACGGACGAGATACGCAAAGCATTGAATGCCCGTATAGTGGTATTCCAGTGTCCAGCGAGCTTCAAAGAGACCGGGACGAACATAAAGAACATGCACGATTTCTTCCGCTCGATAGACCGCAAGGGAATAACAATGGTATGGGAACCGCGAGGGGACTGGACTCGGGAGACGATAACGAGGCTATGTGAAGAACTTGAGCTGATACATTGTGTGGATCCCTTCGCCGCGCAGCCTGAGAGCGGTACCGATTTCGGTTACTTCAGGTTACACGGCTCGCCACCGGGTAGAAGGATGTACAGTTACACGTACACGGACACCGACCTGCAGTTCCTGTACGAGCGCTGTAAAGACTTCTCTCAGGTATATGTGCTATTCAATAACATCACAATGTTCGATGATGCATTGCGATTCAAAAGGATGCGGAGTTAGGTGCGGAAGGTGCTGCGTACCACTTTACGAAGCGGGTAAAGCCGCAGGTAGAACATGGATTTCTCGTTTCCACGAAGAGTGGGTTCATTAAGGCAATAGAAGAACAAGCTGGGAGATACGGAGATGTTTATTGTGTGTTGTTGATGGAATACCATAGAATCCGGAATTGTATATTCGCCAGCATTTCGGATTCCAGCAACCACAGACTGTGAACACGAACTCACTTATTTCTGGACTTAACCCGGAGCATACCCTTTAAACCCGCACGCAACGCCTCAATCATCATCCTTGATGAGCCTCTTATCGGCTCTATCTCCAGATGAAATCTCGATGCGAAATCCTTCACCACACGCTCAAAATACTCATCCCGCTCATCTGCTTCTGTGTAGCATATCTTCATAACACGCTTATAATGGCTCTTCAGCAATTTTATTATGGCATGAGTATCAGCAGCTGTGGAGCGGTTCATACCACCTCCTGCTGTTATGTCTATCGTCTCGAGTATGACCTGTGGCTCATCTATTATATAAGCGCCGGCTGGATTCATGAAGAATGTCCCCGCCTCTGCACGCAGCAGAGCCTGAACACGCTCCTTACCAAGTGCAATCTCCACACAATTGTTCAGTATCTCTCCCCTGTAGCGTGGTATCACCACAGGCACATCCGCTTTGCGTATAATCGCTTCCATATCGGCTGCCGTGCTGCCACACAGCCCGTAGCCGAGCAATACGAGCTCAACCACGGTGCTCAGCCGCTTTATCCACGCCTCTATCCTCGCCCTTAACTCCCACGGGCGGTCATGCAGCCTCAAATCATTCAGCGTGATGATTACCGAATCCTTAATGCGGTCATGAACCTTCTTTATGCCCTCTATGGTCTTCTCCTCTATCACGATGTCATCATCATCCGAGAATACGGAAATAAACCGCTCATTCATCTCCTTAACCGCTACGAGTATCGCAGGATTCGCAGTCTCAGGCAATGTCAGGAATACATGTTTGATACCCGCCCATTTAACGACATCATGTATCTCCTGCCTCAGTATCTCACAGGAGATTATGCCAAGGTGCATTTGCCCTACTCTGGCACAACCTGCACGCCATATTCCTTCTCAAGGAATTCTATGCACTCCTCCCTCGTTATTCTGTGTCTGGCGGGCACCTTCTTTCGCTGTATCCTCCTGTCCTTTATCCGGTAGCCCGGTCTCTTCAGTGATACTGCGACATCCATGCCGAAGATGCCGACATCGGGGTCGTAACGAATACCGAAATCGGTATGTTCCGCAATGCCGAACGAGAAATTGCCATAGGTATCAAACTGACTGAGATATAGCTTGTTCTGTATTTTAAATGCGCGTGTCAGGAACTCATGGGCACGAGCACCCCTCAATGTGACCTTACACGCTATCGCCTCTCCACGTTTTATACCAAATGGCTGGATGGTCTTCCTCGCCTTTATCTTCACCGGTTTCTGTCCCGCAATCTCCGATCTGGCGAGCAGTTTCTCCGCCTTCGCCAGCTTCTCCCCGCTCTCGCCCACTCCCATGTTTATCACTACCTTGTCCACCATTATCCGTCTCATCGGATTCATATCCCGTTCACTATCGGCACTTCTATCCGGTCTTCACCAACAACGAAGAGATAATCAACGATTGTCTCGAAGCTGTGTCCATCGCCACCGAGCGGTTTCAGCCTCACAACGTTCGGCTCCGGACTCCTCAGCACTTTCAGCTCCTCTATCTCACCGAGTTGCGCTGAATGCGCACCGCCGATGACAATCCCTTTACTGCCGGTCTTACATGCGAAGTGTCGAGAAATCGCATTCGTAGAGAGTTCAAGCAATATAGAGTCGTGTGTCTTTATCCTGGCTTTATCTTCAGGCTTCAGCAGGAGGTTGCGACCATCATGAAGGTTCAATTGTATGACCCCGCCACGCAGCATCCGCTTGTTCTCCACACGGCATAACTTCCGCTCAGCTTCTTCTGCATCTATCGGATGCAATATCAGCTTCCCACGCCTGTCCATGAGCACCATGTAATGCGCATCTATCTCAGGTATGGAGATGATATCGAAGATACCGACCGGGAATTTATGGTCCTTCCTCACACGCCCATCAACCAGGATGTTACCCTCGTTCAGTATCCTCTTCGCTTCTTTACCCGTATCCGCGAGTTTGAGCATATCACGCACGACCAGTAGCAGTGGTATACTCCTGTCCCTGGGGTGCGGTCCCGGACTGGGCTTCACAGTCCAGTATGCGCTCTTGCGATTTATCTGCCAGCTCCGAGGTGCCGCTATCCGCTTCTGATGCTTGCTCATATTTTTCTCAATGGCACTATACTATAAAAACATGAAGCTGCGCACGGGCATAATTGGCGGCACGAGTCTATTTGATACCACGCTGATGAGCGGTTGCATGGCGGAGGAGGTGAATACGAGATATGGTGATGTTTGCATCTTTGTGTGCTCAGGGTTCGCGTTCATACCCAGACATGGCAGGGACCGGAATATACCACCACACAGGATAAATCACCGTGCGAACATGATGGCGTTCAAAGAGCTCGGTATTGACCGTGTCATAGGAGTGACCTCGGTAGGCAGTCTGAAGGAGGAGATAAGACCCGGCACGTTGCTCGTGCCACATGATTACATCAGCCTGTGTAATGTCCCCACATTCTTCGATGACGAGCTCGTGCATGTTACGCCATGCCTGTCGGAAGATTTGAGGCACGAACTGATAGAAGCTGCGAATTCGCTGGATATACCGGTGATTGCACGAGGTGTTTATTTCCAGAGTGTGGGTCCGCGGCTGGAGACGAAGGCGGAGGTGCAGTTCATGAAGCATTATGCGGATGTCGTGGGTATGAGTATGGGTGCAGAAGCCACACTCGCAGCGGAACTGGGCATTCGTTACGCAAATCTGAGTTCGGTAGATAATTACGCACATGGTATAATGGGAGAGGAGCTGGACTATCGTAAGATAGTGGATGCGGCATCGAGGTCACGAGCGATGGTGGAGCAGGTGCTGATGCGTGTCATTTACGGTCAGCGTGCAGCGGAGAGATGACGAGGATAGCCGGCATATTCAACCACGACAACGCTCTGGATGCACTTACAGGTGGCTTTGCGGCGCTGAATAATGTTGAATGGCGTAATATCGTATGTGATGAGAGCTTGAGGAACGCTATAGCATCCAGTGGTGAACTGAACGACGGGTTCGTCGCGGATACCGAATACGCAACCTTAGCGGAGCTTTTTGATCACGTTAAGGGCATACATGCACGGGCAAGTGATGAGGTGCTTAAGCTTGATACTCTTGATGGCGGGTTTGCTCTCGCATGGTGGCGTGAGGATGAGGTGGTTATAGCACGTGATACACTGGGCATAAAGCCGTTATGGTTCGTGCATGCAGATGGGCGATTCGCATTTGCGTCCGAGCGTAAGATGCTGGAAGCGATGGGGTTCCCGCATGCTATACCGCTTGAGCCGAGGGTAGCATTGCGATATGATATAAAATGCGACAGGTTGAGATTCGAGAAGCGGGCGTTCTTCACCACCGAGCCTGAGCTGAATGCAGACTTGCCAGCATTGAAATCGCAATTACTGAAGCTGTTACGTGATAGCATAAAGAGCAGGATTCCTGCGGGTGATAAGTTCGGCGTGCTCTTCTCAGGCGGGCTGGACTCCACACTCATAGCGTATCTCTGCAAAGGCACGGATTTCCGCTGTTATACCGTAGCGGTGGAGGATGAAGGTATGAAACCAGCGGAAGATCTGAGGTTTGCAACACGAGTAGCGGATGCGCTTGGGTTTGAACTGCATGTGAAACGCATACGTGCCGGTGATATGGAGCGGTATCTCCGGACGGTTATACCCGTGATTGAGGATACGGACGTGATGAAGGTGAGTGTGGCATTGCCACTGTATGCGGCATGTGAACTCGCAGCAGAGGAAGGTATAAAGACAGTGCTGTATGGTCTCGGCACGGAGGAGATATTCGCAGGTTACGAGCGTCATAAACGTGTGCCATTAGAGGCTGTGAATCGTGAATGCCTCGCCGGTCTGCTGTCCATGTATGAACGTGACCTGTATCGTGACGACACGATAGCCAGGGCATGTGGTGTATCGTTACGTGCACCGTTTCTATCCGCACGGCTCGTTGAGTTCGGATTGAGGATACCGGCTACTTTGAAGATACGTGATGACACCGGTAAATGGATTTTACGTGCGATAGCGCACGAGCTGGGGCTTGATGTGGTGGCATGCAGGAGGAAGCGAGCGATACAGTATGGCTCGAACACCATCAAGGCGATAGATAAGCTCGCAAGGATGCGTGGATACAGATATAAAAGCGAATATCTGAGGCGGTTATATCGTTCACGCTCTCCTCCGTAGCTCATTGGAGTGATAATCAAGTATTGAGTGGGGCGCAATCCTCTGTATTCTATGTCACGAGTATTCGTCGCCGACAGGAACCGCGTGCCCCGCCGGTATCACCGCTTTCCTTATCATTCCCTCACACCGTATCTCTCACGCATCTCCTCGTTTATTTCATCCACCGCTTTCAGCAACCCCGGCTCACGGTACTTCTGCGCAAATGCGATAAAAGCCTTCAAATCCTTCGGTAGACACTTACCCCCAAATGCCTTGCCATGCACCGTTCCATATTTACCTATCCGCGGGTCAAGACCGACGATATCCGCAACGACTTGAGAATTAACCCCGAGTCCTTTGCAGATGAGAAATATCTCGTTCCAGTAGGATATTTTCGTGGCGAGCATGCAGTTCGATGCGTATTTTATCAGCTCCGCAGTTCTTAAATCCATTCTGAAAATAGGTTTGTCCAAAGGTTTGTAAAGCTCTTCTAAAATATCGCCCGATTTTTTATCGTATTCGCCGATTACAATTCGATCCTCGGTAAAGAAATCCTTTTTGTAGCTATTTTCATCAGTCCATGAGTTCGCTATCTCTGTCAGGAATTCGGGATTCATGCAAACCCCTATTTCACCTCCTCTCACGCTCTTCCCTGAATATTCCCCCAGTATCGGAACTACTACCTCCTCTGTTGTCCCCGGAACTACGGTGCTTTTCACGACTACAAGATGGTAGCCATTTTTGTTTGCCAATGCCTTCCCTATATCTTTCGATGCTTCTTTTATATAGCTCAGGTCAATTCCATCAGACGTTGTCGGTGTCGGAACGCAGATGAACGACACATCCGAGTTCTCTATTGCGTAGTTTATATCCTTCGTGAAATTTGGCAGGTCTTTATCCACAATGTCATGAAAAATCACCTCATTGCCGAGTTCCGCTAATCCCTTTCCAATCGCTGTGCCTACCCAGCCCGACCCGATTATGCTTATCCTTTTCATCTCGTCATTCTTTTTATCATGCCTGTTTAAATAAATTTCTTCCCTTAGATTCTGCCGAATCCCCAAAGGTCTTGCTGAGTTACGGTTACCGGTAAAATCATGCGGGGGGTGGGATTCGAACCCACGTATCCCTGCGGAACAGGATCTTAAGTCCTGCGCCTTTGTCCTGCTCGGCTACCCCCGCTCTCACTAATAAATTACTTTCTCGGGGTACAGTCGCTTTGCCTCCGATAGTATCTCCTCTAAGTCTCTACCGATCGTAATCTCCTCCTTGTTCAGCATAAACGGCTCATCCAGCAGTATCTTCGCCTCGTTCAGAACCATAGTTGACCAGCTAACACTCCTTACACGCCCGCGATACCGCTTGAGCATCTCTGCCTTGAAGTATTCCCGTGTCTGCTCCGGTGCATTGAACAGCGCATACTTCACCCTCTTCAAGTACGATTCCATCTCCACGCCCGGCAGTTCACGTTTCGCGAACGCAACCGACTCTTTTGGATTGAACAGGCTGTTTCCTCTACCATCTCTATTCTTGAGATAAAAACCCAGATTCTCATCGAGTAACGCATACTGATTGCATATACTGATGCCTTCGGAGGCGCTCTTCGGCTCGTAATTCACGAGCAGTGCTAACTTCGTCACCCAGTCGATGCCATCCACATAATGCTCCAGACATCGTGCCTCCAGCTTATCCAGCAGTCTGCTCATGCATCTGAGCCCCGTTTCGCCCCAGTCATCACCGCCATGCTCGCTATTCACACGCTCCATCGCTTCCAGATAGAACTTCAGTATACTCACCGCATCGGTTACCTCACCGCTCTTCAGTCTTATCTTCCACTCGCACTCCTGAGTATCCATTGATAATCTCCTGAATGTTCGCACTGGCTCATCTATCACCGGTGCATCATCGAGTAAGCCCGCTTCAAATGCGCAAATCACCAGTACCTGTGTTATATCACGCATAAATATCGAATATTCGCACCTCAAGCCTTCATAGTGGATATCATGCAGCCGCCAGTACCGCCTTGCTGCATGTGGCTGATCCCTCGTGTTCAATATGCCGCGATCAACGGTGGTTGAGAGTGAAGAGTTCTGAACCACGAACATAGCCCTCGGTGAGATGACATACTTCACCCCCTCCCGACCCACTAACCCGCCGGATACGACGTCACCCGAGCCAGTGAAGATTATCCGTGTGACGACCCATGGTATGAGCGCTCTCTCCACCCTGCTCCAGTCACTGCAGGCTTCTCTCAGTGTCAGTATATTCCCGTGTGTGGCGTATGTAATGCTCTTAACCAGTCTCCGCACACCCTTCCCCAGTGTGAGATTGGCTACATTGTTCTTGTGTACCATAATTTCTTTCTTCAATGCCAGACTCGCTTCCCTTGCACCCAGAAGGGCGTATATCTCAGATGCTCTCTCGTATGCCATTGCATCAATGGGGTTATTATAAGAGGGAGTCGAAATCTCCAGATGACCCATATCGTTGTAAATCCGTGACCCGTTATTACCAGATGTGGATGCTATCCGCGACTCATGTACCTCCTGTGATACTTCCGTCGCTGTATCCCAGACGACATCAAGAGAAAAACCCCGCCTCTTCAAGCCTCGAATCGCAGCATTCACAAGCATTGATGGATTCAATCTCGCCTTCACACTCACCGGATATTCCTGTTCTATCCCTCTTATCCTGCTCTCCGTACCCACACGCATCCGTTATACCTCTTCCTCATCCACCCTGCTCTCCTCTGCCTTTATCTCCTCCAGCTTCTTCTCTATGCTCTCTTCATTCCAGCCGTCCAGTTGATCAAACCTGTAAGTCTTGTTATTCGAATACAGGAGATAATCGAGGTACGGATTCCTGACAATCCTGTTCCTTATCTCACGACTTATCTCCTCTTCCCAGCCCCTTATGTCCTCCTCAGCCGCAAGTAGTCGGACAAGTACCTGCCTCGTTGATTCACCACGACGCCGCTCCCTCAGGAAGACAACCACCGCACTCGGCATTCGTGCAAGCTCAGGATACCGCTCGAACAGGCGTGAATATTCCTCGCTCGTCGGACGGCTCGTATCTATCTTTATCTTCGGCTCTCTCGTTATCGTTATCTTATTCCAGCTCAGAGCCGCATTCTCGAACTCCGACGCCAGTCTCACACGCAATTCCGCCCTTGAGTTCCTTGGCGGGAATAAAAGCGCTTCCCCCAGGTCCTCCTCGGTCAGTAAGCGCTCCACACCCATCCTGTCGGCAACACGCTCGTATAAATCGTAATCACACAGATTGGTGAAATCAAAAGAAGCTGCTATCTCCTTCTCTATTCGCTCGTCCATCAGGTACATACTTCTATAATCGAACTTGCCCTTTGGCACGTAATCATATTCAAAATCGTCTATCTCATGCGTTATCACCCACAGCTTCATCGCCCATTCCAGACGCCGAACCACATACATGTCCTCGATCAGACCCTGGCTGAGCTTATCACTCAGCCGCTTGAATGTGTCCAGTGCGTATTCATCCCAGTAGGATGTCTCTCGCTCTTCAAACAGCTCCTCTATCACTGACAGGTAATAATGATTGAGATAGTCTATCGCAGATTCAGTCCTGCCATTCATCAATCTTACACACCAGTCGCCATTTATACTCAGGGATATCTCTTTGAACATCTGAAGCGGGTTCCAGATCTCCTCCACACGGGTAAGATAACCCGATTCTATCGCATCTATCACATAAGATGTGAGTGCATTGTTGAGCAGTCTGGTGACCTCAGACCGGACACCCTCGCCTGATGTGATATGAATCCTGTACTTATCCTTTGTGCTCAACGGTTCATCCCGTGTAGATAATATGGGCCACTGAGATGGCGATTCTGTAAGAACTCGCCTGGCTACCATCGCTTTAGGCGAAATGACATATTTTATACCGTCCTTCTCGGCTACAAATCCACCAGCACCGAAGAATATCTTACGGAGCACCAGGAATGGTATGAGTAAATTCTCCTTACCCACAAACCTCTTACGATCCGCTATGTATGATTCATGCGTGCCACGGCTGTAACGCTTATCTATCTCAACATTCGCCTTCCAGCACTGTATATACGTGTTCTGACCCCGTCTCTTCAACTTCTCACGATATCGCTCGTTCGCCTTATCCACTCCTATCTGCATGTACAGTTCCGCAGCTTTGTCGTATTTCAGCACCTCAAACGCATTCCTGCACTCAGGCGTGGCTATCTCGAGATGACCGCCCGTGCATATATAAATGCGCGAACCGTTACGCAGGAATCCATCATTCCTCCGCCTCAACTTTGAACATATCGCGTCCACACCATCAAAGAACTTGTAGTCCTCAAGTGCATGGATCACCTCATCCACATGATAGAACCGTGCATAGCGATAAAGACCAG
The DNA here is from genome assembly GCA_025464345.1 of Methanosarcinales archaeon. Classification (GTDB taxonomy): domain Archaea; phylum Halobacteriota; class Syntropharchaeia; order Alkanophagales; family Methanospirareceae; genus G60ANME1. Next base: position 10,869 of record JAODGP010000002.1, read on the forward strand.
GGGATTCTGAGCTTATACCCACCCTGAATTCATGCTCGAGCCCCTGCCATCTGTTCAGATCTACGTCCCCCATTTTTGAAAACTTTAGAAGTGCATACCCGTATCTTCTTCTGGCATTGACTCATAACCCGAAGCGATCATCTCCTCCGCCCGCCTCTGTACGTACTTGTCAAAGCCCTCCTTCAGATGTCTTATGTTCACTCCTATATCCTCTATGTGCTTGTATCGCTTCTCCAGTTCCTCTATTCTCGGACCCGCATCCAGTATCTCCGCCATTCTCTCGTCATCCCACATCCTCTTCATCGCCGCATCTCTGATCCTGCCACGTTTCAACATGAGCAATGTCCGCTCCTCAAGCGCTTTGTCCTTCGCATAGTTGAATATCTGCGCAATGAACCGCCCGGTGACTGTATTCCCGCGCTTTATACGCCCTATCTCCGTCTCCACGTATCTGTCCTCGAACATGTATTCCACGAGTTCACGTACCAGAGCAGTCCTCGCTCCCTCTTCTCCGCCCATATCCTCCACCAGCCGGCGATCAAGCGGGACCTTCTTTACGTATATCTCAGCAATAGAATACGCCGTCTCTTTATCCGCTTTGGGCACCTCTATGATCTTATCAAACCGCGCTCTGAACGCGGAATCTATCAGATGCAGCCGATTCGTAGCACCAATCACGGTGAGATGCGGGTGTAGCGAATAAAATCCGTCGAGTATATCAAGCAGCTGCCCTGTTACACGTTCCGGAGCGCCAGACGAGCCGGTGTACATGCCACGTTCCTGCGCTAATGC
>JAODGP010000103.1 GCA_025464345.1 Methanosarcinales archaeon
ATTTTTTTCTTTATCACCTCCTATTTTGGTTGGGTTTTTATATAGCGCCTCTCCTCGGCGCTATCATTCTTTCTTGTGTTTGCGGCGGTTGAAGAAGAACAGCAGTCCGAGTATTGCTGCAACCGGCAGTGCAATTGTCGCGAATTCAGGGATATTCGTTGCGGTAACCGTTGCTGCGGAAACATCAATATGTGTTCCCCATCCCAAATCCCAAATTATAATATCATATTCTGCCCCAACTGGCGCACCGCTTTTGGCTTTAACCCATAATTCCAAGTAATCAGGGTCACTATCGTTTGTCCACTTGAAATACACCCCTCTTTCATATATTCCTGATTCCGTTCCAGCACTTGGATGCTTAAATTGAAGTTCCAGATCTGTTACATCTCCTCCATTATGCGCAGCCGCTACCCCAGCTCTTATCCAACGCATGATGCCTGACTCCGTGAAATTACTTATCGTCACATCAAATTTTTGTGCCGGACCCCCCGGGACCAACTCTAACTTATTAGGATCAACACTCATCTCCTCAGCCACCGCAATCCCAGTCATCACCGTGAGCATCACCGCCGTCAGCACCAGCGCTGTTATAACCTTCGCTCTTCTCATCTTACTTCTCACCTCCTAAACAACTTTTTGCCTTTTCTGTGAAGGGAACCATAAAGAAGTTTCTTCCCTGCGCAGATTCCTCTTATTTCCATGCCTTAAATGTTGGAGGAGGAGACATAAAAAGGTATAAGGGCTTGAGGTAAGAACCTCAGGTCAGTATGCATAGAGCTAAATAATCAACAGCTCCTTCACCCTCCGGTAATCGTGCAAAAATTCTTTACCCTTATCCGTGGTCCTGTATTCCCCGCCCGTATACTCCACAAGTCCTTTCGCCTCTAAATAACGGAGGTAGTTCCCTACACGGTTGAAATTAAGATTCGCATTATATGCTATCTCAGTCTTCTTTGCACCATCAATCGCAACAGAAAGGATGTCCGCGATTATCTCTAATCTGCCCCTTCGCTCTTTAAAGCGCTTCTTTAAACTCTCCTTTAAACCCACCCTGATATGTTCTTCTAACGGCATAGTTTTTGAAGTTTATCACTCATACTTGAATGATACTAACAAAATACATCTTCTTATTTAAAGTATTCTATTAAGACATGGATTTATAGTGACTCAATACGGTATGAACAAAGCGATCACGCAAAAAGGTATCGTTAGCGCATACATTGCCAGCACCGCCTGCTTCTCGGTCATTTTAAAGTAATACGGCAGTACCCACTTCAGTGTCAACGGGTTAGGAACCTCAAGCGTTCCATCCGCCCGAATCCGCCCGAACTTCTTTATCTCCCATCTGCTGTCATCCGTGCGGAGCCGGTGCATCAACCGCCAGTAAACATACATCAAGAAATTAATCGTGTGCGGTATCAGCATGACGAAGCCCGAGACCAAAAAGCCGGATACCACTATCGCAGCACCGATAGCCGCGCCCAGGGATAGAGAGCCCACGTTACCCAGAAATATTCGCGCGGGATATCGGTTATACCACAGGAAACCCAAGGTGGCTCCGAGCATACAGCTCAGTATAAACACGCCATCGCTTCCTTTCATGATGAATTTAATCAGCAAACTCGCGAGAATAATCGCCGATAGCCCTGACGCCAGACCGTTAAACCCTGAATGCATGTTCACAAGATTCGCTGCCACCAGCACGTAAATGGGGACAATCATGAAGAGATAAAAAGCGCCGGGATCAAAACTCCCGATTAACGGGATCGTGACCATTGTAGATTTTATCTCGAAGATCAGCCGGAAAGAGAAGAAGAAGAGCATGAAGATCTTCGCAGGTCTGCCCACATCTACAAAGTCATCAACCATACCAAATGCACCAAATAGCCCTGCAACTATTAATATCGCCCAGTCCACTTCACTTACTTGAACAGGTACAGAATCCTGCAGATGTTCAAATAGAGTTGCTATACCGAACAGCAGGAAGACCACAGCAAGAATCGCAACCCCGCCTCTCGTGGGTATCGCCCTCAGATCCTCCTTGTAGTAATCAGGAGTTACCGTACCCCTCTTCTTTAGTTTCTCTATTAATAGCGGCATTATTCCCATAACGATCGCGAAGGTCGCTAAAACCGTGAGCACGGCTAATTCTATCACCATCATTATTGCCTGATTACATAACACTCCGAACTTTTAGAAAAAGTTTGCGGCAATGGTGGCATAATAAGGCAGGCGAATTATGGATTGAGGAGGTGACCGCGGTATCAGAACTCAGGCGTAAGATGCCCGGCGCAGCTCTGCGTTTCGAACTGATTCTGCACATTAATACTCTTATTGCGAAAATGAATGAGTCCATATTCCAGATTCAATACGTAATGGCTTCGGATTGTTCATGTTCACAGAATATTCGGAACTTCATGGTTTCGGAACCACTGTCAAAAGAAGAGCTTTACCAGCAAACCTTTCAATTCAAACTCAACCAATAACCACCGTCATATATAAAGATCCACAACACTATAATGAGTATGCTGAGAGCGAAGGTGAAGCTGACCAGATCGGTGGCGATTGCACTTATGCCTGACAATCCGGAAAATGTGCTTATGGAGATAGAAGGCGATGATGTAACGACCCATTTTGATACTTCAAAAATCGGTACTCTAATTGCAACTATGGATGACTATCTGATGAATGCCAGAGTGGCATGGGATATGATCAAACTGGTGAACGCGGAGATGAAGAAAGAAACTTAATTCAATCCTCTTCCTCCAATAGCATGGCAATATTCCTGTTATCCAACTCGCAGGGATGTATCCCGGTCTTACAGAAAGATTCGAAATGCTGCAACCATTGCGGATAATCAGGTGCAGAGCGAACGAAGCGAACGAATTTCCTCAACTGCTCTATCGTCTCTGGCTCCAGTTCGTGCTCCATTATGCAGGCATCCTTGTTCGCGATTCGTGGTGGCACTCTTAATATCTCGAGGAATGCACGTATAGTCTCATGCCGATCTTTCACCACCTTCGCTATCCCCTCTCCCTTATCTGTCAGCGATATACCGTCGTATTTCCTGTAATCAACGAGACCCATATCGCTCAGTCTGTTCGCCATCTCAACGACGCTGGACGGTTTGACATTCAAAGCCTGCGCTATATCCTTCACCCTGGCACGCCCCTTAGCTGCGGTGATATTCAGAATCGCTTCCAGATAATCTTCCGCCTTCCTGCTCAGTTCCATCCCTGATCACGAATTAATTTAGGTTGCCCTATATATAAAGATGCCTGATTTTTATTGAACTAACCAAAAAATAGTTACAATGATAATCTTCTTCGACCTCGAGGGTCCTCTATCTCCGCAGGACAATGCATATGAGGTGATGAAGCTGATAGGAGAGCGAGGTGCATCCATATTCGAGGCTATAAGCCGATACGATGATATATTGACACTTGAAGGGCGAGAAGGCTATGAACCCGGTGATACTCTCGCTTTGATAGCTCCTTTCCTCGTGCTTCACGGTATAACGGAGTCGGATATAAGGCGCGTGTCTGAAGATGCAACGCTTGTAGCAGGTGTGAGATATCTGATGGAGTGTTTACGTGCCCGAGGCTGGGAGATATACATCATCTCAACCAGTTATGAGCAGCACGCATACAACATAGGGCGCAAACTGGGTGTGGAACCTGCCAATATTGTATGTACAGAGCTGAATTTTGGTCATTTGATGCCGGATGCCGCGGTGAAGGCTAAGCTAAACGAAGCGACGAAACGTGTAGAAGAGGCGATGCGGAGCTCTGAGGAGGATGAACTCTTCCCAATATTGGACGATTTCTTCTTCCATGAACTGCCCGCCATTGGATTTAACCCGCTGGAGAAGATACGTGTGATAGGTGGCGAGAAGAAGGCGGAAGCGATACGTGCGATCCTCAGGGATAAGGGGTTGGGGTTCAGCGACGCCATTGCAGTTGGTGACAGTATAACCGATTATAAGATGCTGAAACTGGTGAAAGAGCATGGTGGTTTGGCGGTTGTATTCAATGGTAATGAATATTCGGTACCTTATGCCAGTGTAGGACTCGCATCGGCGGACATATCATTCCTGCTCATACTCTGTGACTCGTTCGCTCAGGGTGGTACCGCACGTGTGAAGGAGGTGGTGGATGTATGGTCAGCCAGGCGCGGGGATTTCGAGAACAACCCACAGAATATACCTGATGATTGCATCAGCGCAGAACTGCGGGATTACATCAATAACAGGGCGATAACACTACCGTATTTCCATAATATAGAAGATACTAAGCTGGAAGAGATAATAGAGCTACACAGGCGAATGAGGATGCATGTAAGAGCCCATGCGGGCAAGCTGGGTTAAACCGGGGTGAGAGTATGACTGTGATACCCCCTTCTTATGATATATCCATAGAAACACTTGAGGAGTTAAGGCGGCTCGTGAGGGAGGACGTAGCAGATGTTGCCCTTATTTTTAAAGCACTTTCCGATCCATTGCGGATAGCGATACTGAGGGCGTTGAATGTCCGGGACCTCTGTGTATGCGTCTTCATCGATTTGACCGATCTGAAGTATTCACTCATGTCGTACCATCTGAAACAACTGAAGGATGCGAAACTGGTGGATTACGATAAGGAGGGCAAGTTCCTCGTGTATCACCTCACGGAATTAGGGCGTAAGGTGCTGGCAGTCATAGAGGACCTGAAGAGCTCGGACTCGCTTTGAATTCGCTCAATCTGGACTGTCGCCAGCCACCGAGTTCTATGAACGGTCTCGCTCTATCAATCCTCACGCCAAGCCGCACCAGTTCGCTGTAACTGGAGATCTTCCTGTGTTCTGTTATCCGTTTCGCTGTCACGGGACCGATACCCGGTATTCTTATCAGTTCCTCGCAGGATGCTTCGTTTATGTCTATCGGCGTGTCAAGAGTAGCCCGTGCAATTGCAAGTTTCGGATCCTCCACCGGTAGCATACCCCATTCATCCATTACATGTTCAAAATCCTCTATCTTATAGCCGTAAACACGCAATAGATAATCCACTCTATACAGATTGTTCTGTCTCTGCAGCGGGCATGCACGCTCGTGCTCCATGGGTGTTCCTTTTACCGGCTTGAAAGCCGAGAAATATACTCGTTTGAGCTTTAACTTACGGTATTCCCAGTCGAGCATCTTTAATATCGCTCTATCTGTTACCATGTCGTTAACAATCATCTGCGTTGTCTGACCACCACGTAGATTGAATCTTGATATCCACGCCTGCCGTCTCAGAATATCTATCCTGTAATCCTTGCAGGATGAGAGTTCACTCAAAACCGCCTTATTCGGTGCTTCGATATTTACGCTCAGTCTGGTTGCAACCTCTGATGCACGTTTGATCAGTTCGTAAGAGGTGCCGGGTAAGACCTTCAGATGCACATAACCCCGGAATCCGTATTTCGTGCGGAGGAGATGGACCGCATCTATCATCCTCTCCATTGTCACGTCAGGGTCGCCGTCAACGCCTGAACTGAGGAATAAACCATCCACTTTGAGGCTGGTGTGCAGGTAATGGAATAGTCTGGCGAGTTCTTCCGGGCTATACCTGACCTTATTGTGGCTGGTGTTGCAGACCCGTGCGTTCTGGCAGTATTTGCAATCAAATACGCAGTTGTTGGTCATGAGTGTCTTGAACAGTCTGCAGGTACGGTGCTCCGCCTTCGCATTGTATATACCGCCCAGACCCCTGAGTATCATGACCTCACAGCCCCTCGGTCCACAGCTATCGTAGCGCCCGGCTTCCGCCAGCACCCTCGCCTTCGCCAGAACGTTCATCGTAAACCTACATTTTTCTATTATCAGGTATTATTTCATATAATGCGCATAGGTGTTCATGTCTCAATAGCAGGTACCATTGATAAGGCAGTGGATCGAGCAATAGAGAAAGGCTGCGATACTTTCCAGATGTTCTCACGTAACCCCCGCGGCTGGCACTACCGTGAGCTTAACGCCAGGGAGATCGAGCTGTTCATCAATAAGCTCGATCGCTCGGGCATGTCACCGCCCGTGGTTCACATGCCATACCTGCCGAATCTCGCGGCACCTGATGATGTGGTATATAAACGCTCTGTGGAATCGCTTATAGAGGAACTGCGCCGCTGCGGGGCATTACATGTACCTTATCTCGTTACACATCTCGGCAGTCATCGCGGTTATGGCAAAGCAGGAGGGTTTATGCGTGTGATTGAAGCGATAAACAGTGCGTTCCGTGCGGTTGATAATGGGGTGATGCTCCTGCTGGAGAACACTGCCGGTACAAAGAACAGCATGGGCTCTACATTCGAGGATATAAAATATATATTCGAGCGTATCGAGCATAAAGACCGTGTAGGCGTATGCTTTGATACCTGCCACGCTTTTGCCGCGGGTTATGAATTGCGAACAGATGCGGGTTTGAAAGCAACGATCCGGCATTTTGACGATGTTATCGGGCTTGAACATCTCAGGTTGATACATCTGAACGATTCAAAATGGGACTTCAATTCGCGACTGGACCGGCATGAGCATATCGGTCTCGGCTGTATAGGGGAAGCGGGCTTTCGGGTGATTCTATCGGAGCAACATATAAGGAAACTGCCAATGATACTCGAAACGCCGATCGATGCGAGGAGGGGCGATATTGAGAACATGGCGAAGGTGCGAGAACTCGCAAATGAATAAATGTAATAATAAGATAGAGATGGAGAAGCGAGAGGGTTTTCTGATGGATATTGATTACATAACGCAGGATGGGAGACCGGTGGTGAGATTATGGTGTAAGGCGAAAGAAGGGGGTGGTAATTTTGTCGTTCTGGATGACAGTTTTGAGCCCTATTTCTACACTTTACCCAATGCGGTATATGATGAGGATATAGAGACCTGGAAGGAGCAGATAGAATCCATATGCGTGACACGAGGGAGTGAAGAGATAAGAGTGAAGCGTGTAGAGCCCTGTCAGCGCAAATTGCTCGGTGTGAATCATACCGTTCTGAAAGTATATGCGCACCATCCCGGGCATGTACCGGTATTGCGTGATGAAGTGCGGAAGCTCAACTTTATGGCACTGGAAGCTGACATTCTATTCGCGATACGGTATCTTATAGACCGTCAGTTGCGACCGTTTGAATGCCTCTCCGTGGAAGGCGAGAGGATAGATACCGGCTATTGTGAAGGTATAAAGGCGAAGGAGGTGAGGAGCACCGGTGAAGTCTGCGATCTCTCCAGACTCAGAGTGATGGCTTTCGATTGCGAGATGGCTGTTTCTCTGGGCACGGGCATGCCTTCGCCGAAACGGGACCCCATTATTATCATAGCCGTGGCTACGGACACGGGCTCAAGACTTTTCGTGATCAGTGATGAAGAATACCGCAGTGGTGATGATAAGCGGATAATATCCGATTTCCTCCAGTATGTTCGGGATTTCCAGCCTGATATACTGGTGGGTTATAACTCAGACAGTTTCGACTGGCAGTACATACGCGATCGAGCACGGTTGCACGGTATTCGCCTCCAGCTTGGTGCAGATGGTTCTAACGTACAGTTTGAGAGGGGTGGCGCGCTACCGGGGGTGAATATACCCGGCAGATTGAATGTGGACCTGTTCAAGCTTGCGAAGCGCGATCTCGGTGCGGTGAAGGTTAAAACACTTGAGAATGTCGCGGAATACCTCGGTGTCATGAGAAAAGATGACCGGACGAATCTCTCGCCACGCGAGATCAACCACTGCTGGTTCAATACAGGCGAACGTAACCGGCTATACGATTATGCGAAGGCGGATGCGGTAAGCACGCTCGGCATAGCGAAGAAGATGCTGCCGCTTCAGATACAGCTCGCCAGGATGGTCGGTTATCCGCTGGACGAGCTGGCGAAGATGGGTAGAGGGCGTCAGGTAGAAGCTTTTCTGACCGCGGAAGCGTTCAAGCGCGGTGAGCTGGTGCCGCAGAAGAGCGGCGGTGAGAAGACATACGAAGGTGGCTTCGTCCTGCCGCCGGAGAAGGGCTTGCACGAGAACGTCATCGCACTCGATTTCTCATCCATGTACCCGACAATCATGATATCATTCAATATCTCGCCCGATACATTCGTGGAGTCTGTAACAGATAGAGATGAGGTCTATGTCGCACCTGAGGTCGGGCACGCATTCAGGAAGGAGCCAGACGGGTTCTTCAAGCGCATAATGAGCGATCTAATCGCGAGACGGCGTGCGATAAAGGGCGAGATGAAGAGATACGAGAAGGAATCACCGGAATACCGACTGCTTGATGTGCAGCAGCAGAGTATCAAGATACTAACAAATAGCTTCTATGGCTACACCGGCTGGAGCGCCGCGAGATTCTATAAACGCGAATGCGCGGAGGCGACGACCGCGTGGGGGCGGTATTTCATCAAGCATACCGTGCAGCTCGCCGAAGAGCTCGGGTTGAAGGTGATTTATGGCGATACCGATAGCATATTCGTCAAATTGCCATATGGCGGTGGCAGAGATGCCCTGATTGCGAAGGCGAAGGAGGTTGCCGAACTGATAACGCGTGAATTACCGCTGGAGCTCGAAATTCAGGATTTCTTCAAGGCGATATTCTTTACGGGCAAGAAGAAGCGATACGCCGCGCTTACAGATCGTGGTGAGATCGTGGTGCGGGGACTGGAGGTGCGGCGCGGTGATTGGTGCGATCTTGCGAAGGAAGTTCAGACGAGGGTGATAGAGCATGTATTGCGGGATAAGGATCCAGAGAAGGCGGTGAAATACGTTAAAAGCGTGATAAAGGCTCTAAAGGATGGGGAAATACCGCTTCATAAACTGGTGATCCACAAGACCCTCACGCGACGGATAAGCGGCTACGAGACGAAGCAGGCACATGTAATAGCGGCGGAACGCGCTCTGGCTTCCGCTATCACCTACGATGTTGGCGCGAAGATACCTTACATCATAATAAGAGGACCGGGTAAGACGAGCGAACGCGCGTTCCCGGTGGATATAATAGAAGAGAGCGAAGGAAATGAGATATATGCATCTGGCAGGCGATATATCATTGATATATCGTATTATATCAGGCATCAGGTAATACCGGTTGCACACAGGCTGTTGGAACTTTTTGGCTATGACATATCATCATTTGAAGATGCGGGGCAGAAGACATTGGGACACTGGTTTTGATAACGTTCCAGAGGTTGTATAACCGAAAAGCTTATATATACCATCCCATTACGTAATTATGGTGATGAAAATGGCTGAACTGCCTATAGCACCTATAACCAGGTTGGTGAGGAAAGCGGGAGCAGAGAGAGTAAGCGAAGAGGCGAGTAAGGCTCTGGTGGAGATACTGGAAGAGAAAGCGGAAGAGATAGCGAGGAAAGCTGTGGGGCTCGCCAAGCATGCCGGGCGAAAGACGGTGAAGGAAGAGGACATACGTGAAGCGGTAGAATAAACGGGTATAAGGGGAGATGTAAAAGTAAACTCCCCTTTTATTTTTTACCTTAAATGAATACCAGTGCGACAACGACCGAGCCGAACTTACCTTCGCCTACCACCGCGGTCTTAACCTCTATTCGCTTCAGCTCCAGCTCTAATCCACGAGTATCCGCCATCTGAGCAAGCTTGGTTCTTATCTTATCCTCCAGATACTCCGCCGTGTGGTGACCATGATGTTCACAGATGATGCCAAAAGCACGATTATTACTTGTAACGAGCCAGGCATAGCCCACGCCCGCACCTATTAGTTCCCCTGATGCGCCGTCCATACGCGACATCACACAGAAAGTTATCTCACCGGGTGCGCGAGACACTGCTTTTGACACCTCCTCGGCATCAGGGGGCAGTATAGAGGAAACCGTAACCAGATTACATTCGCCTATGCCCGCATTCTGCAATGCGAGGTCGAAAGCAACATCCCGCTCGGATGCGATGCCAGTGCCCGATGTGATAAAGAACGCTCGTGGTATCATCTCCGGTTCCTTCTTCAATGCCGCATGATCAGAAGGCACAATTCTACTGCCGTATTTATAACTTGACTTTGTTAGATTAACATTAAAGTTAATCATTCATAGCGTAACACCATGTGAAATGAGGTTGGGTTGCAATTATAATATGACAGAGTCAGGTTAACTGAGCTAAACAATACTGATAATGATGTGGATATAATAATGATGTGGATGAGCCCGGGAGGTGTATGCAGATGCCAGGGATAACACCGATGATGCAGCAGTATCATAAGATAAAGGAGAAGTATCGTGATGCGATACTCCTGTTCCGTGTGGGTGACTTCTACGAGACGTTTGGAGAGGATGCCAAGCTGGCATCTCGTGAGTTGAATATCGCATTGACCGCCACAGGACGTGGTGCCGCAAGACGTATACCCATGGCTGGTGTGCCATACCATTCGGTCATGCCATACGTGCAGCAATTGATAAAGAAGGGTTATAAGGTGGCTATATGCGAGCAGATAGAGGAACGGGATAAGCGAGGGATAGAGCGTAGAGAGGTTGTGCGGCTCATCACACCGGGCACCGTCATTGAGGACTCACTGCTGGATGAACGTGCCTCTAACTACCTGATGTGTGTGAACCGCATGAACGGTAAGGTGGGCATCGCTATGGTTGATATATCAACCGGCGAGTTCTGGCTGACCGAGCTGGAAGACGACGAGCTGTGTAACGAGATAGAGCGATTGAAGCCTGCGGAGATCGTTATACCTGAATCACTGGACTGGCGACTGGATGTGGCATGTGCTATCTCACGCTACGACGATTATTACTTTGATTATAAGAATGCATATACCACATTGATAAACCATTTTGGTGTTATATCACTTGACGGTTTCGGATGTGGTGGCTTAAAAGCCGGTATATCAGCCGCAGGAGCGGTTATATCATACCTGGAGGATACACAGAAGCGCATTCTACCGCATATAAAGCCGCTGAAGACTGTATTTCTCTCAGATTATATGGTTCTGGACAGCGTAACGGTGCGCAACCTGGAGATATTCACGAATATACGTGACGGCACACAGCGTGGCACGCTCATCAGTATACTCGATAAGACACTCACGGGCATGGGCTCTCGACTGCTGAAGAAGAGTCTGCGGTATCCTCTGATGGATGTGAATGCGATAAGGAGCAGACAGGGGGCGATAGCCGAGTTCGTTGATGACATACTGCTCCGAGAATCGCTGAAGGAAGCTCTCACTGATATGTATGATATAGAACGGATAATAAGCCGTGTGGCATACGGCAGTGCGAAGGCGAGGGATTTGATACTGCTGCGAAGGTCTCTGGAGCGTATAAACGCCATCTGCGACCTGCTTAAGAGCTGCCGCTCGGATAAGATAAGGAGTATCCAGAAGAGCTTGAAGAAGCTGGACTTCTCAGACATTGTGGGGCTGATAGAGCGTGGCATAGTGGATGACCCGACGCTGGCGGATGAGGGCGGTATAATAAAAGAAGGCTTCAATGCGGAACTGGACGAATTACGAGAGATAAAACACGAGGGCAGGCGATGGCTTGCCGAGTTCGAGGAGCGAGAGAAGATTCGCACGGGCATCAAATCGCTGAAAGTCGGCTATAATAAAGTATTCGGGTATTACATCGAGGTCAGGAAGTCGTGGATAGAGAGAGTGCCCGAGTCATACATAAGGAAACAGACACTGACGGAAGCGGAACGATACATAACAGAGGAGTTGAAGGAGTATGAGGCGAAGGCATTGAGTGCGGAAGAGCGGATAAAGGAGCTGGAATACGCGCTCGTAGAGCAGATAAGGGCGCATATCGCGGGCAGGAGCAGGGATATACAGGAAGCAGCCAATTTGATCGCCGAACTGGACATGCTGCTCGCACTCGCCGATGTCGCCGTTGAGAATCAGTATTGCCGTCCTGAGGTGGTGGAGGGCACGGAACTGCACATAAAAGGTGGCAGGCATCCCGTGGTGGAACGAGAGGTAAAAGAAGGTTTTGTGCCCAATGATGTCCATCTCGATGCCGATACACGATTGATGATTATCACGGGACCGAACATGAGTGGCAAGAGCACGTTCATGCGACAGACAGCTCTAATCACGCTGATGGCGCAGATAGGCTCATTTGTGCCCGCGAGTGAGGCGAGGATAGGCGTTGTCGACCGGATATTCACACGTGTGGGCGCCTATGATGACCTGTCCATGGGGCAGAGCTCATTCATGGTTGAGATGAGCGAGACTGCGAATATATTGAACAATGCGACCGAGCGGAGTCTGGTGATACTGGATGAGATAGGTCGTGGCACCAGCACGCTCGACGGGCTCAGCATAGCATGGGCGGTCGGCGAATACATGCACGACGTGATAAAGGCGAAGACGCTGTTCGCCACGCATTTCTATGAGCTCACCGCTCTCGCAGACCGGTTAAGCGGAGTGAAGTGCTACAATGTCGCTATAAGAGAGGCGGGTGATGAGATATTCTTCATAAGGAAGGTCGTTGAGGGCAGGGGCACGAGGAGTTATGGTATCCAGGCGGCGAAGCTCGCAGGTCTGCCCGAATCGGTGATAGACTCAGCGAGGCATGTTCTGAAGCGTCTGGAGCGTGGTGGTGAAGTTGATATGAAACAGGCAGAGCCGGATAGAGAGCCTGAGGTGGTCATAAAAGAGCATCCGGTGGTGGATGAGCTGAAACGGCTGGATATAGAGAATATGTCGCCGATAGAAGCACTGAACCGGCTGTATGAACTGAAGAAGAGGCTGAATGGTTGAGCCATTACGAAAAGAGAGCACCTTTCCCTCGTATTTTAACCAGAGGCGGTGCATACCTTACCCCTGTTGGCTTTCTACATGCTCTGTCTTTATAATCCTTTGTGTCATATAGCCACTGCGGGACTTCACCAGTGCGATGAGCCTGCGATAGCATGCCTCGCGCTCAAGTGTACGGGAATTACCGATCATTATCAGCTTCCGTTTCGCACGTGTTATGGATACATTCAACCGGCGCAGATCGCTCAGAAAGCCAATATCTCCGGATTTGTTACTCCGTACGAACGATACGATAACCACCTCCTTCTCCCTGCCCTGGAAACCATCCACTGTCTTTATCTCCAGACCCTCAACATCGAGCAGCATCCTGATGAGCGAGACCTGATCCTCATAGGGCGATATAACCGCGATATCCTCAGCTCGTATACCGGCATCCAGCAGCCGCTCTGCAATGGCTTTCACCAGTCTTGCCTCTCCTTCGTTCTCACGCGATGTGGAGCCCCGTCGCTTACGCTCATCGAATAGCCCGGTATCGTCATCCGCGGTATCAATGAATATGAGCGGCTTATCTGCTCTTATGAACGCTAAGGATGATAGCGAAGGTACAAGATCAGCAATGGTTCGCCGCTTCACGTACTCCGCCGCTCGCAGCTTACCATCATAAAACTCCCTGTTCGGGAACTCCGCTATCTCCTCATTCATCCTGTACTGCACCTCAAGCATGACCCTTATCCTGTCGCCATATAGCTCTATCAGCCGTTCGAACATGCTCCTGCTCAGACTGCCACGTACCGCAGCCTCATTCACCACTGTGGGTGGCAACTGCTTGTGGTCACCAGCCATGATGACCCGTCTCGCCTTGAGCACCGGTATGAGCGTGGAGGGTTCAGTGGACTGTGTCGCTTCATCAATGACAGCGAATTCGAACTTCTCGCCTTTCAATAGCTCAGAACCCGCTGTACTGTTCGTAACGCATATTACCTGTGCATTCTTCAAGATACGACTGACTGCACGTTCCTCAAGTGCACGAGCATCCCTGAACAATCTATCAACCTCGTGTTTGAGGTCTATCCATCGCTTCATGCCCGCTATCTTATCCCTGGGTATCCCGCGTGTTGTCCTGCCCTCTTCCGCGAG
>JAODGP010000104.1:0-525 GCA_025464345.1 Methanosarcinales archaeon
AAAGGCTGTGGCTCATGCAATGCGATATGCCCCTCCGGTGCGATATCAACAAAGCACTTCAGAGACATGCAGATATACGCGCAGATAGAAGCGCTGAGCCATTTATAAAATCTCGGTCCCGTACTCCGCACCGGTCATCGTCAACTCCTTCTTCAGTTCCCTGAGGAAGAGTCCAAATAGCTTAAAAGAATCAAGAGCCCATGCCTTGAAATCCGCTCTCGATAGCTCCTCATCTATATCATCACTGCTCGGTAAGCCATACTCTTTCATCTCTACCCGGTTCTGCTCGATATATGAGAATAGCGCAGCAGATGCGAAGTGTGTGGGCACGAGCGGGCATTTATTGACCAGTTCGAGGATGAGCTTCCACTCTGCTTCGAGTTCTTCTTCTGTTATACCTGTGTGCTGTATCGCTTCCCGCCGTGTTTCCTCATCTATCAGTCCTTTTATATCGGTATTAAGATTTCTGAGTCCGCGTTTCGCCAGCTCTTTATATAAATCTCCCTGAACCAGCTCGTGCTCAAG
>JAODGP010000104.1:717-905 GCA_025464345.1 Methanosarcinales archaeon
GTATTCTTAATCCGCTCTTCACCTGCAAGACGCATTATCATCTCCACCTCATCATCGCAAAGTGGTACGTGTAGCGATACGGGTTCGTTAAGGCATCTCTTATAGAACTCTATTGTACTGACGATCTGGCACACTTCGCGGCTCTTCAATATCTCGGCAACGTCCCGAGCCGCACGCGTCAGCCATTT
>JAODGP010000104.1:1082-6071 GCA_025464345.1 Methanosarcinales archaeon
GCAGGGAAGCCGATAAAGTTTTGCCGTAAGGTATCGGTGTAACTCAGATAAGCTGGAGATAGCGAAATGCGGAACGTTTAGAAGCTCTGTTCTCCAAATCCGGTGATATAGTTGAGATGTCAATGCGTGGCGTTTTCATGCAGCACCTTCACCCTCAGTTTTGCGATATCCTCTTTTATATCTACCTGGAAGTCCATCCCGGTAAAGATCTCCTCAAGCTCTGTCCTTATGAATTGCTTTGGCACATCAGAACCCAGGACCAGCGTGAACTCGTTTTTAGACGTTTTGCTCAATTTGAAGAGATTACAGGCTTCGAGTCGTTTTAGAATATGTTCCACACGATAAAATTTGTGCTTGAACTGTTCCGCATGCGCCCGACAGACCGCTCGATGCAACTCCCAGAACTTATTCTTATCGGGATGCGAATCAACGAAGCGGAGGAATAGGAGCCAGTGGTCTATGTCCAGTATGACGTGCTCGCCGGAGGAAAGCATCTCGGCATGTGCGTAAACCTTCTTATCTTCAACGAATTCAAATAGCTCTTTATGCTTGCTGTAAAATTTCAATGCTTCTCGCATTAGCTCGCTCTGCGATACTCCCAGATCCTGCTTCAGCTTTTTGAACACCTCGAAGGTGTCTTTATCCATAGCTATCGTGATCCTCTCCGGTGCTTTCATACACTAAAGATAGATGTCATTTCTAAAGAAAGGTTTATGCCAGATTTATTAGATGTTCAGTGTTTAATGTTTAGCAGAAGATATCGAGCGATGAAATCGGCTTTCGTAGTCGCAGGAACGCAGAGTGGAGTGGGGAAGACGACAGTTTCTATCGGGCTTATCTCCGCCTTACGCCATAGAGGATACGACGTTCAGCCATTCAAAGCGGGTCCAGATTTCATAGATACGAGCCTGCACACACTCGCCGCGGGAAAACCCTCAAGAAACCTCGATACATTCATGATGCCACGCTCTGCGGTTATCCGCTCGTTCAGGAAGAATGCTTCGGACGTGAACGTGGTAGAAGGAGTTATGGGTCTCTTTGACGGTGCATCGGCAGATGCAGGCGGCGAAGGGAGCACGGCACAGCTTGCAAAACTGCTGGGCATCCCGGTCGTGCTTGTTGTTGATGCATCCAGGCTTGCAGGCAGCGTTGCCGCGTTAGTTCACGGATACAAGTCCTTTGACCCCACACTCAAGTTCGCAGGTGTCATCTTGAACGGTGTAGCAGGCGAAAGGCACGGAGCGATGCTCGAAACCGCCTTAAAAAGGGTCACAAATGTATTTGGCGCTATTCCCGCAGATGAATCGGTTAAAATACCCGAGAGGCACCTGGGACTTATCATGTCTCATGAGGTTGACCGCTCTCGCCTGGATAGCATATCAAAGCTCATAGAGGAGAACATAGACATGGATGCACTGCTTGAAGCGACAGAAGCAGAGATTGATATTCAAAGAGCAGAGCTGGGATTAAGGGCTGTTGATGATGTCAGAGTTGGAGTGGCAATGGACGAAGCGTTCTGTTTCTACTATCCAGAGAACCTGGAACTCATGCGTGAAATGGGTGCCGAAATCACCACTTTCTCGCCTATTCGTGATTCTTTACCCGATGCGGATGCGTTCTACATCGGTGGCGGCTATCCTGAGATTTATGCACCGCAACTGGAGGATAACGCATCACTGAGAGAGGCACTTGCAGATGCGATTCGGCAAGGATCTCTACTGTACGCAGAATGTGGTGGCTTGCTTTATTGCCTCGAACAGCTCGAGGGCAGGGAGATGCTGGGCTTATTCAGAGGTTCGGGAAAGCTCACAGGACGGCTTCAGGCGGTGGGCTATGTCGATGCGGTCTCCATAAGAGACTGTATCCTCTTCCGAAAAGGTACGAGATTCCGCGGGCATGAGTTCCACTACTCAACGGTGAGTACCAATGCCAGTACAAATGTGGATTTCGCATATAAACTCCTTAAAGGCAGGGGAATAGGGGATAAGAGGGATGGAATATGGAGAGAAAACGTGCTTGCATCCTACACGCACCTTCACGCTCTGGGCAACGAAAAAGCTTTCCTCCACTTTCTGGAGGCGGCGAGGTGATAAAATGGCGAAAAAAGTGATGGATCTTCATCCAATTTTTGCCACAGACACAGGCTCACATGATGCGAAAAACTTATAAAGAGAAAGAACATCTTCTAATAGTGATGGGAAATGACAGACATGATAATACTGTGTAAGGAGGGCACAATAAACTCCTATCTGAGTGCGCTCGTGGTTGCTGCGAATCGCAGCAAAGCGGGCGACGACGTGGCGGTGGTCTTCATGCAGGAGGGGCTGTCTGCATTGATAGACAGGAAATTCCGGCATGCTCCCGGTCTGGAGAGCTATGCGGACGATATAAAGGCGAATGCTGCGGCAATGGGCGTCCCGTCAGACCCGTTTGAGCTGATAAAGATGGCTCGTGAAGCTGGTGTGCGGCTCTATGCCTGCTATGCATGGATGAAACTCCTGGGTGGCAAACCGCCAAAGTTTGATATACCCGAGGGTCTGGAGAAGCTGGAGCTGACGGAACTATTGCAGGAGCTGGGGGAAGTCAATAAGGTCATCACCTTATAATCCCCCTCTTATTTTTTATGATACAGTGTGCAGAAGCGATAGTGGAGTTTCGTGGCAGTCTTGTTTATAAGCGACGGATAAGGAAGCGATATCGAATAAATGAGATAGACGAGCGGATAAGGAAGGAACGTACGCGTGCAGAAGCGCGAATAATGTCAGAAGCGCGCAGACACGGCGTACCCACGCCAATCATATCCGACGTCATGGATCACGTACTGGTGATGGAGCGGATAGAAGGTGCACTGGTCAGGGATATAATGACGCCACGGATAAGCGAGCGGATAGGTGAGCTTGCTGGTATCCTGCACAGGAGCGGGATAATACATGGCGATTTGACCCCGTCCAACATCATCCTCAGCCATGACGGCAGGCTATACCTCATTGATTTCGGACTCGCTTACTTCGATTCCAGTACTGAATCGAGGGGTGTGGATGTCCATGTCTATTTCCAGAGCCTGGCTGCAACACATGCATCTTCACTGACAGAATTGAGGGAATCATTTGTAAAGGGCTATACCCGCACACTGCCAGATGCGCCAGATGTGCTGGCACGAGTGGCTGAGATAGAACGCCGGGGCAGATACGTGGTGCGCAAGAGCAAACTGTAAGTGAGGAGAGATACATAGGGGAAACAGTTGTGGGGATGCTGAAAGAAAGGGGTAGAAGCGGTCATTGATCAGGTGCAACCATGCTTGTCTTACCGCAAGACATCATTTATGGGGGAGACTGCCCAACCACTTTTCAACGGTCAGAATATTCTCGGACTCTTGAAGTAGCCACCTTCTCGCTTCGGCGCGTTTTGGAGCACTTCAGCCGTGCTCAGCGGCTCCTTCGGCTCATCTCGCCTCATCACATCGCTCAGCCCGATCACATGATACGTGGGTTCAACACCTTCTGTATCAAGCTCATCGAGTACCGCGAAATAATCGAGTATGGAGCTCAATTGCTTCTCAAACAGCTCCTTCTCTTCCCCTCTCAGTTCTATCCGTGCAAGCCACGCTAAGTGCTCTATCTCCTCACGCTTTATCATCTCTACTTTTTAATCTTTTATTTTTATAAATAAAAAATCAGGGGATAGACAATGAAAGCAGTGATACTTGCAGGCGGCTATGGTACACGGCTTCGACCACTCACTTTCAGTATCCCCAAAGCGATGATACCGCTCGTCAACAGACCGGTGATTGATTACATACTGGATTATCTCGTGGATTATGGGCTGAGGGACATAGTAATCACAACGAATTATCTCCGTGACCAGACGATAAACTATCTGAGCAGGCGTAAGGATTTGAAGCTCTCGTATCCTGAGGAACCTTCGCCGCTCGGTACCGCAGGCTCGGTAAAGAATGCAGATATTGATGATACCATGCTGGTCATTCAGGGTGACAACATAACAGACATAAACCTGAAGGAGCTGATGCAGTTCCATAGCAGGCACGGGCGGCTTGTAACCATAGCACTCATCACCGTCCCGGATCCATCGCTATACGGTATTGCGGAGATAGAAGAGTCCAGCGGCAGGGTGGAGCGATTCCTGGAGAAACCCTCACCACAGGACTGCTTCTCCAACCTCGCGAATACCGGGCTGTACATAATAGAGCCGGAAGCGCTGGAATACGTTCCCGACGGGCGCGCTTTTGACTTCTCCAGGGATTTATTCCCCCTGCTTGTTGCACGCAAGGAGGTCTATGGCTGCGTGGTTGACGGGTTCTGGACTGACATCGGTTCTCTGAAAGGTTACATGGAAGCGAGCAAATGGATACTGGAGAAGATCGGGTTCGAATGCGCGGATACCGCAAAGATAGATGATAGCGAGATAGTTGGTAACGTTGCTATCGGTGAGCACGCGGTGATAAGCGAATCGAAGATACGAGGTCCTGCAGTGATAGGTAACCGTGCCGTGCTGACCAGGAGCATGATACATGCGTCCGTGCTATTTCCAGGGGTTGACCTGGGTGGAGCACTGCTCTTCAACAGCGTGGTTGGCGAAGATACGGTGATAAAGGATGCAGAGCTGGCTGATTCTATACTCGGTGCCAGATGTGAGATAAGAACCTGCCGTTACAGGGTTCGTTAGCCGGGTTAAAAAGATTCATCTCGACCCGAGCATAGCAGCTTTCAGTATGGTCAGCACTCTTAAATTCCGCTTCGGCGCCGGCCAGCGTACCTGCTCCTTATCCTGAACACCGGTGAACATCTCATCAAATTCGGGCTTCAGCAGCATCAATCGCTCATTCAGCACGTTCTCATCTCCCTCTGCTATTAGCTCATCTATCATGGCTGTCAGCCGGATTGCAAGCTTTAGCCGCTCTTCCGTATGCCTGTACGTGGCATAATCTATATGCCCGTATTCCTTCTTCAATCTGTTCAGTTTCAGGCACGC
>JAODGP010000104.1:6361-7552 GCA_025464345.1 Methanosarcinales archaeon
CTGTTTGTATACCGTTTCCCGATGAGCGCCCTTATATGCTCATCATGACTATCTGGTGACATCTCTAAATTGAAGTTCTCTACGGAATCAGCCAGCCGTGCGAAGTACTCTTCTGGCGCGGGTTTGAATAGCTCAAATATGATATGATTGCTGAACCTCCTCGATTTCAAGCCGTCCAGAACGGTATATGCGTATTCGATACCGGGCTGGAGCAGGTCGCCGATGACGAATACAGGCGCCTTTGTGAATCTCGTAATTCTAAGTATGTCAGAAGCAATCAGTTCGGGGTCACGAAAAGCCGGCTCATTCCTGTTGCAGTATCGTGCAAGTGCCGCCCTGGAACCACCACAGAAGACGCAGTTATAGCTGCAACCACGACATGTTAGCACAGTAGTTATCGGATAATCCCACCATTCGTGCGAAGACCAGCCTTTCCATGGGCACAGACCCTTGAGGTCACGGTATCTCAGTGCTGATTTGATTGCAGGGATGTAATTGTTGGTAAATTCATTCAGAGTTGCTGGTACATATGTGAATGGATTCTTATGCACATCGCCTTTTTCATCTTTCCATACCAGGTTCGGGATCTCGGAATAGCTGCGGGAACGGTTAACAATGGCGTTCATCAGCATAAGCAAGGGCTCCTCAGCTGAATCACCACGCACGATAAAATCCACTTCCGGACGACGAATCAGCTCTTCGTGGAAGTATGTCGCGGAGAACCCGCCGAGAATAACAGGAATATCCGGGTGATGCTTCTTGCATAGTTTCGCTATTTCGAGACTGCCATGGGCATGAACAAGCCAGTGGAGATCAATACCAAAAGCGTCAGGTTCACGCTTCTGTATCACCTCTTCAGCATCAAAATCGGCACTACTCGCCATCCGTGCGGCTAAATTGATTATTTGAACTTTTATCCCGTTCCTGCTCAGATACTCCACGATCGAGAGAAAACCAATCGGATACATCTCAAATACCGGCGTTGAAGGTACACCGTCGGCGATTGGACCAAACATTATGGGGTACTTCCGGAAATCGTAAACCGCAGGTGCGTGAAGTAATATCAAATGCGGTTCAGATAACAGACTTATCTTCACTTTCGTCACCTTAAATGCTCGTGCCTTTCATCTTATTACCTGCTACTTCCGGAGAGTGGTATCATTTAAAAGTTTTTATATTTGTTAGATTAAC
>JAODGP010000020.1 GCA_025464345.1 Methanosarcinales archaeon
ACGAACTGGAAAAAGCAGTGAATCAGGCGGTGAACTCGCTTAGAGTGGTTGGTAACCATGCCGCAAAAAATGGACTTGTAGAAGGTACAATGCGAGTGGTAGAATCTCTCACCTCAGTTGGAGTGGTCGCTGCCGAGTATTTCTGTATTTAGCTTATAGTATCCCTCTGGAACCGATTTGGTGTGGAAGAACACACTGCCGCTCGCGCACTCTGGATGAATGCCCAGCGCAGGAACCCGTTGCTATGCTCGTTTATATCCCCATATCTCACGTGTTCACCTGATTGCTCCACCTTTGGCGCCAATCCCGCATCACACCCTTCAAGGACTTCATCCCTTTCTTACCGAATACATCGCTGAGCTTCGGGTGCTGAATCCCTTCTCTGGTCAGTATTGCATGCACTCTGTTCTTTATCGAAGTTCTTAACCGAACAAGGCTTGCTCTATGCCGCACTATCGTTCTCGCTAATACCCTGGAATCCACTTTATCCGTCTTCACATGCTTCTTCGCAGATGGCTTTTCTTCCCGTAGCGACTTTATTGAGGCTGAGACGCTGATTTTTTATATTTAAGTGCGATATTACAGCCCCCTTCTCGTGAGACCATACAGCGTCCAGCCGGGGTGCCGTGGCGTGCAAGCCTTACCGAAGAGGGGGCATTCTTCAGGATAAACAAGCCCTCTCAGGATCTCTACTCTCTTACATCTGCCTTTACGTCCGTCAACGAGCGCCTGGAACTGCGGACATATCACCAAATGTTCAAAATTTTCTTTGATGGGGCAGCCCAGATTCGAACTGGGGTCCATGGCTCCCAAAGCCACGAGGATGACCTGGCTACCCTACTGCCCCTTATATATAACCCGAAACATCTTCTATTATCCGTTCACAGTAGAAGCATCGGAATCTCGGTGGGTCCACGCTTATGGTCATAAACTTTGGTACCACTGGCTCATGTTCTGAATTGGATATGCAATTCGGGTTCGAGCATCTCATTATCCCCTCTATCACCTCCGGCAGATATACCTTATGCTTTTCCACCACTTCAAAGTTGCGTATTATGTTTATAGTGGCATTTGGTGCGATGAGTGCGATTTTATCCACCTCTTCGGGCTTCAATTCCCTGTCCTCCACCTTCACTATATCCTTCCTCCCCATCTTCTCACTCCTTACGTTCATAACAACACTGACAACCGCATCGGTCTTCGCATTGATGCCCAGTATACGGAGCACATTCAGTGCCTGCCCACCGGTGATGTGATCAATTACCGTACCGTCCTTTATCGGTACCACTTTCAGTTCTTTCTTCATATCTTACTCCTGTACCCCTCAATTGTATCTGCCAGTGCCTGTATTGTTCTTGATACCTCCCGCTCTGTTATGTTGCCCATCGTCGCTATCCGGAATATCCTGCCCTTCAGCCTGCCCTGACCACCTGCAACCATCACACCACGTGCCATCATACCCTCTCTCAGACTCGCATCATCAAGCCAGTCTGGCAGACTTACCGCAGTGACCGTATTCGAATACTCGCTCACCTCGTTCAATCTCGGGAACAAACTCAGTCCCACAGCGGCAATCGCATCACGAAGTGTATCAGCCAGCTGCCGATGCCGTTCTATCCGCCTTGCCATACCCTCCTCTATTATCACTTCCAGCGCTTCATGCAGTGCGAAGAATAGCGGCAAAGCGGGCGTGTAAGGTGTCTGGAGCTTATCATAACTGTCTCTATATGCGATGAGGTCCATATAATACGGTCTCCTGTTGCTATTATTATCCATCATCGCCCATGCCCTGCTGCTGACCGATATAGCAGACATCCCGGGCGGTGCACCGAGACATTTCTGCGAGCCTGTAATGGCAATATCCACACCCCACCGGTCTATCGGTACATCATAGCCACCTATGGAGGTGATGCAGTCCAGCACGAAGAGTGCATCGTACTCACGTGCGAGTCTTGCAATAGCCTCTGCGGGATTGAGTATCCCTGTTGAGGTCTCGTTATGGACCATTGTAACGACCTCAGGCTGGGTCTCATCCATCGCCGCCTTCACCGCTTCGAGCTCGATTGCACTCCCCCACTCGAACTCGACAGTACGCACATTAGCGCTGTATCTGCGCCCTATCTCCGCTAAACGCTCACCAAATTTGCCATTCACTATACATAATGCGTGCGTATCAGCACGGAGGAGATTACCCACTGCCGCTTCCATCGCACATGTGCCTGAGCCACTCAGAACAAACACGTCGCTATTTGTCTGAAATATCTGCTTCAATCTCTCTACTATCTCCCTGTACATCTCTCCAAACTCGTCACCACGATGATATATCATCGGTCGTGACATCGCCTCCCGTATGCGTGGCAATACCGGCACCGGTCCTGGAATCATAAGAAGCAACTCTTCACCCTCCATCAATACCCATCTTATCTCGTCGAAATATATAAATTACTTCTTTCATTTGAGAGATGGCAACGCTCTCACCGCCCCGGGGTGTTATTTCTGGAAAGCATGGATAAAAGCCGGTTTTCCATTTACACCCTCTTCACTCGTAAATCCTGACTGATATAAAATTTTGTTTAAACGAAAGAAAAATTTATACATTATAATAACCTCCTTATAATAAAAATGAACGGCAAAAGGATGGTTTTGTTCACCGTCATGGTGGTTGCGGTTGGTCTGGTTGCACTTCCAAATATCGTGTTGTATATAGAGGAAGGCGGTAAAGAGGCGCCGGCACCGACAGTGCCAGAAGGCATTGATCCAACCTATATGGCATTAATGGAAGAATTAAGAGTTGGCGGTGCACATCTCAACTTCTCATGCAAGGATTGCCATCATTCTCCTATTGCGGACTTTGATTTTCACGTTGAATGTATGGACTGTCATGGCGATACGGGCAACATAAGCGGTCACTGGAAGACACCGGAATGCCGTAATTGCAGTATCTGCCACTGGATTGGTGGTACCAATATCTCCAGTTATAAGGATTTCATCTCCGCAGGCGGTTTCGGCATGAACACCACACCATTTGATGTAGGAGAAATGGCGGGGCATAAGGATTTAATACGCTGGGCGGAGCAGAATCCGCAGATGGCTGGTGCGAATGAAGCCTGCGTCGCTTGCCATACGAACATCACCGTGCAATACACGATGCCTAAGCGAGAATATATGCATTTTGAAGCAGATATGGGTAATGTGACAATGAAATGATAATCTTTGGGAGGTAAAAGACAGACAATGCATCCTTTTATAGAAGCGATAGTATTGACTGTTACGGTCAGTGCATTTATAGCCGTGATTGCTCTCCTCTTCTATCTTCTGGTGGTACATGGCGTTGAGTCTCCACTGCGGTTCTATAATCGGCTTAAGAAACTATGCAGGGAACATTCAAGGAAGAAGAGGGTGGAAGAGAAGATAAATGAATACAAAACTGTTTCTGGCGTTAACAGACCATCCCTTATCCATTCATCACTCCCATTCGCCATGTTCATCTTCGTTATCCTCGCTCTGCTTTTCAAGCTCGTATTCTTCACTGCCGTTACTTCGGATAGCATGCAGCCCACATTCGCGAGAGGCGATCTCGTGCTCATGCAGAAGATAGATACCACTCCGAAGGAAGGCGACATAATTATGTTTAAGCGTCCGGAATACATGCTACCGATTACGCACCGTGTGGTGTGGGCGAAGGATGACCTGGCAAGAACAAGAGGGGATGCACGTGGGCGAGCAGACCCGTGGGTGGTACATAAAGAAGAAATAATGGGTAAAGCCGTGCAGATAGGGGGTAAACCGGTCGTTCTTAAAGATATTGGCAATTATTTCATACTCGATACACGTGAGATGCGATATGGTAAATACGGGCTGGAATATACATTCATGAAGAACGTATTCTCGGTGATTCGTGTGTATGGCTATGCACTGTGCGTTATTTCTATCCTGGGCTATGTGATATTAACATTAAAGGAGGCGAGGAGTGTATTGAAATGAACAAGATGGTGTTTGCGATTATGGCTATTGTGTTTGCGGGCATGGTAGTATTGCCATATACGGTTTCTCTGCTCGCAGGGGAGCATTGCTGGTATAATCTGAGCTCACGAGGAAATGATGTGCCATGTGAGAAGTGCCATGCGGACGTGAAGGAGGAGATGGAACAGCTTGTGGGACCGCATACAAATGAGACAGGATATGGAAGAATGAAATGCGAATATTGCCATCGTGTGTTTCCTATTACGCATAAGAATGCGAGTTTTGAGACTTACACTTATGCTTCCGGCGATGGAACAGGCGCTCAGCCAGGGAAGGAGGCGCATGCAGCATCAACCGTGCCATGCATGTATTGCCATAGCGGAGATAAATCCGGCGTAAGGCATACCAATGCCGTAGGGTTTAATTGCTATACATGCCATTCCGGAGTTCATGGGGGCAGATATACAAACAGGGAGGATTGCATACGATGTCATGGAAATGCTGCTACTGGTCATATATATTACATCCCACCAGCAGGTGGCTTTAGCTTAACGACCAATTCGACGGATACAGGCGAAAAGGCAGCACACATAACATTCGTGATGGGTGCGATAGAGAATAACACGTTAGAAGGAGCGAACGAAGCGTGCATAGCATGCCACACACGTGAACGTGTGGAGATGAACTTCAATGTGACGACCGAACTCAATATTACTGTGAACAACTCTTACACGCATTCGTCATCTTTCTGGAATGTTACAGGGATGAAAGTGAGCAACTACACGACATATAAGGAGGTGAAGGAAGGGTGAGGAATGGAATAACATTTGTATTCATCTTCATTGCCGTTTCTTCTGTTCTCATCTTCACGAGCACGGATATCGTTACGCTGTTTGCCAATCAGCATGCGTTCTTCAATATTTCAGGCACCGGTAATCAGATCAGCTGCACCGGGTGTCATCACCATATCGCAGATGAACTGAACCTTTCTGCAATCCATGAAGACCTGAGCTGTGAAGCATGCCACAGATTTACCGGCGCGGGCATAACGTTCGCAAGCGGAGAATCAGGAGCAACGCCCGGAGAAGAGGCGCATGCCGCATACACGCCTCGCTGCCTGGACTGCCATGGGGAAAGTGGTGTTTGGGTTGAGGGTAAATACGCACCGCCAGCGCCGGCATTCAACCAGTCCTCAGCGCATCGCAAGTTCGTTGAGCGTGCAAATGAATCCAATTTGAGTGTGGGTGAGAATGAAGCATGTCTGGCATGCCACACAAATTATTCCGCAAAAATATCGTATTCTTATTTCTACAATATTGATTATACCGTTTACAGCTGGAATGTTCCATTCTACAGTTTCTCATACAATGGCACGAGATATTATGATATTTCATGGAGCAAATCAGGAGCAAAGCATGAATTTCTCAGTCTGAACGATATAGATTGCACGAAATGCCACAAGAACATATATGATGCGCTCGTAAATGGAACTCCTAACGGAACAAATGAGGATTATCTGACGCATGCACCGATTGAGATAGATACTGGAGAAGGTGGCGGTAAAGATTGGGACACTGATAATCCCTGGAATCATTACAGATACCACTATATTCCTTCCGCAAATAGACCTACATGGGTGAACAATTCATACTGCTTCAAATGTCATAACGTGGACAAATATGCGGATGAGCATCCAGCAGATAATGCCACTTACGACCTGGGTAATGTTACCGCAGATACGAATTCCACGGATGTCCATGCGGCAGAGGCTTTAACCTGTGCTACATGCCATGGCAGTGGTAAAACGAAGGAAGTGATTGATAATCTTGATAAGGATGGCGGTTGCACAGGGCATAGTGGAACGAATTTCGTGGATGATGTTGCTTCAACTTACGCGAGAACGTTTAACGGCGATATATGCATGGGCTGTCATGAAGCGGCGGTGCATCCTGATGGTGGAGGTGGTGGAGATGGAGAGTGTAGCAGGTGTCATAAAAAAGGCGATGCCAATGTTTACATACAATCAGAACCTTCCGGGTATGCTACAAACACTTGATTGGAGCTGCTTCAACTCTCTTACCTGCTTCACTTTCTTCATCTTTATCGGCATACATCTTCCCCTTCCCTTTTTCTAAAAGGTTTGATAGCTGAGACGAAATCGGAGACCCGTGCCTGGATTGAATACTTCAAAGAAAGCAGGGCGGGAAAGGGGATGGAGAGGTCATCGTCAGCAATCTGTGTCATCCCAGCGGGATTCTTTTTAACCCTTCCACTCTATC
>JAODGP010000105.1 GCA_025464345.1 Methanosarcinales archaeon
AACTTTTCACCAGGATATACACCTATCATATGCTTACACCACTCCTCCATCGGATGTATTGTTTTTTGTAAGATATAGGGCTATTTAAATTTTTAGGTTATACAGCATATGGGTGAAGAGAGATTAAAAAGCACTCTTCCGGATTTTCCGATACCCCCGCTTTAGTAAAACCTCTTTTAAGATTGTAACCACAACTTTTTCATCCCGGGCATTTATATTTTATGAACCCAATAGTGTAATTAAGCGAGTCTGGTGTTTTTTATGGAACCGGGTGTACGTGTGCGGATAAAGAAGGACAAAGCCACTTATGAAGGTATTGTGATGCCTTCTGCAACGGATAACATAGTACTCAAGCTTGATAGTGGCTATAACATAGGTATAAGCCCGGAAAATGCCAGTATAGAGGTGATAGAGCGCCATAAGAGCGAGCCAAAAATAGCGGCTGTGGAGGAGTTAACGCCGAAGGAAGGCTTGCCACGGCTATCTATCCTCTCTACCGGCGGCACGATAGCGTCACGTGTGGATTACAGAACCGGTGCGGTCTCTCCACAGTTCTCTACCACGGATATTCTTGATGCGATACCTGAGCTGGGTGAGATTGCGAATATAAGTGGCAGGGTGATTTACAGCATACTCAGCGAGAACATGCGTGCATCTTACTGGAAATCACTCGCTAAGGAGGTCTATAACGATATAAAGAACGGAGCTTATGGCGTTATCGTGACACATGGCACGGACACGATGGGCTATACCGCGTCCGCTCTATCGTTTATGGTACGTACACCTGTGCCTGTGGTGCTCGTGGGCTCACAGCGCAGTTCTGACCGCCCATCGAGCGATGCTGTAATGAATGCAATCTGTGCAGCGGAAGTGGCATGCAGCGACCTTTCGGAAGTGGTCGTCGTCATGCATGGTAGCACATCCGACGATTTCTGCTATATCCATAGAGGCACGAAAGTGAGGAAGATGCATACATCTGCACGTAACGCATTCCAGTCGGTGAACACCACACCCATAGGGAAGGTGCATTACACCGCTTCCGATATATCCATGTTGAGGGTTGAGTTTTTAGCAGAGCACGGGCATCGTGGTGATAGAGCTCTGGAATTGCATGCCGAACTCGAAGAGAGATGCGCACTCGTTAAGTTCTATCCCGGTGCGGAACCTGATATAATAGATTATCTGGTGGAGCGAGGCAATAGGGGCATTGTACTGGAAGGCACAGGTCTGGGTCATGTCTCCGCGGACTGGATACCCCATCTTGAGCGAGTGATAAGGGAGGGCATACCCGTCGTGATGACCTCACAGTGCCTCTACGGCACGGTCTGCGACCGTGTGTATGATACCGGGCGTGACCTGATACGTGCGGGTGTGATAGAGGGCATGGATATGTTACCAGAGACCGCACTGGTGAAGTTGATGTGGGTACTGGCACATACAGACGATATGGATGCGGTGAGACGGCTGATGCAGACGAACATAGCAGGAGAAATAACAGACAGACGCTCAGTGTTTTATGGACCGCCGTCTGGCGATCTCCATCTCGGCTGTCTGCTTTGACACCACCTCGTAGAGAATTGCGAGCTTGCCTGCGCGTTTGCGTAACAGTCTACCCAGCCGCTGCTTGTATTCGCGTTTACTACCGCTCCCGCTGAGTATAACGCCAACAGAAGCATCAGGCACGTCAATGCCCTCCTCCAGCACCTTTGAGGTCACTATAACGTTATATATACCCCGCCGGAACCGTTCCAGAATCTCCGCTCGCTCCTCGCCCGGCGTCGTATGTGTGATAGCGGGTATGAGGAACCGCTTTGAGATCTCATAGACCAGTGAATTATGTTCGGTGAATATGATCATGCGTTCGTGTAAGTGCCGGTCAAGGATCTCAGCCAGTGCATCCAGCTTCGATCTGGAGTTCAAAGCGATATTACGTGCGCGATTGCGAGCAATTAGCGCCTCTCGCGCTTCCGCATCCCGTCCACTGCGCATCACAATCCGCCGTCTGAAATCGTCACGCGATTTGAGTATTATATGCTTCCTCTTGAGGAAATTTGTGAATATCGAGTGGTATTTCTCGTATTCGAGCCGCTCAGCCGTGGTCAGTTCCGTGACTATCTTCACAGTCTTGTATTCTGCCAGGTGCTTACCCCTCAGATGGTTCAGCTCTATCTCATAGACTTTCCCGCCAACGAGCCGGTTCAGTTCTTCATGCAAGCCGTCCTCACGCTCATACGTGGCGGTCAGTCCCAGCCGATAGGGCGCGATGAACATCTCCGCTATGCTCGCATAACCGGGTGATGGTAGATGATGTACCTCATCGAAGATGATGAACATGAACCGGTTTCCGAGTTCTTCCGCCCTGAGATACGCGGTATCATAAGTTGAAACGGTTACGGGTTCCATTACGTGCTCCTTGCCACTGTATGTCCCGATCTGGAGTCCGAAAGTAGCTTCCAGCTCGGTCTTCCATTGACGTACCAGTTCTAACGTTGGCGCTACCACCAGTGTGGGTACATTCAACTCTTCGATCGCTTTCAAACCTATCACGGTCTTGCCCGCGCCGGTAGGCAGTACCAGAACACCGGTCTTTGTTCGCAGCCATGTGTCAAGTGCTTCTCTCTGATACCTGCGCAGTTGCAGCCTGGAACTCAAATGCGGTGGCATGGGTACCAGATCGCGGGCTTTATCCTCGTAATCAATGCCAGAACTCTTGAGATACTCTATTAAATCACGGTAGAATAGAGCCATACACCGGTAACAGCCGCTTCGACTATCCCATACAGTATGCGGCAGTTTGAAATTGCTGTAAACCGTGATGGTACCCCTCTCATAGCCCAATCGTATTTTCACCATTGAGCATGTGGTCAACAAAAAAGAAAAAAGGTTTTATTCCTGTTCCGCCTGTGGCGATGCGTGAGGAACAGGAATTGTTGTCGTAAGAGCATCTATCTGTGCATACACCTGCCGGTCACGATAATGCTTCATTGTTATCGCTCCCGATGGACATATCGCGTTACAACCACCGCAACCCTTGCATATCGCCTCGTTCACCGTCATCACATGCTTCACCTCGTCAAATACGGGCGCACCAAACGGGCATGTCAGTTCACAGCACCGGCAGCCTATACATAGCGCTTCGTCCACCTCTGCAATTGCAGTCTCTATCTTCGCCTTACCAAGCACCAGGTATACGAGTGCGCCAGCGGCTGCCGCTTTGCCCTGGGCTATACTGTCTGTTATATCCTTGGGACTCACACAGCAGCCTGCAATGAAGACCCCGTCTATGGCGGTATCCACGGGTCTAAGCTTCGGATGCGCCTCCAGCAGGAACTCATCCGCAGACTTGGAGAGCTTTAGCATGTCCACTACATGCTCCACCCCGTTGTTCGGAACCAGTCCGACACCAAGCACCACGAGGTCTGCTTCAAGCTCAACCGGTTCGCCAAGCATCGTATCCTCCGCTCTTACCACGATCCTATCACCGTCCGGCTTCTTATATATCTCAGCCGGGAGCCCTCTCAAATATTGCACTCCCTCCTGCTTCACCTGATCATAGAACTCTTCAAAGCCCTTGCCGAACGCTCTCACATCCTGGTAACAGACCGTCACATTCGCATCAGGTAGCTTCTCCTTCACCATGTGTGCCTGTTTCGCTAAATACATACAGCAGATTCGTGAACAGTACTCGTTGCCCACCTGCTTGTTCCGTGAGCCCACACAGCTTATGAACACCACATCCTTCGGCTCTTTGCCGTTTATCAATATCTTGCCACCGGTTGGTCCATCAGGCGCAGCCAGCCGCTCAAACTCCAGACCTGTTATCACATTTGGATACACACCGTGCTTGTACTCCGGTACCAGTCCCGGATCTATGGTATCATAGCCGGTTGCCACTATTATCGTACCAACCGTGAATTCTTCAATGCGTTCCTGCTCGGTGAAATCAATTGCCCCTTCTGGGCATGCATTTACACATGGCGGGACTTCCTTGCCCTCTCTTATCGTTTCAAGCGTCGCACTACCGCATTTACCGTCCTTCAGTAACGCACAGTTCTCATTATCCACGACATACGCAGGCGGTACCGCAAAGGGGAATGGTATGTAAATCGCACTTCTGGTACTCAACCCCTCATCATATTCCTTTGGTATATCCCTGACCGGGCAAGCCTCTGCACATTTGTTACAGCCCGTGCACCTGGCTACATCAACATATCGCGCCTTCCTCCGTACCTTGACCGTGTAATTACCTATATACCCACTTATATCCTCGACCTCCGAGTATGCCAGCAGCTGGATATTGGGATGTGCACCGATATCAATCATTCGAGGAGTAATCAACGAAGTAGGGCGTTCAAGCGTGGGGAAAGTCCTGCTCAATTGTGCTACATGCCCGCCGATTGACGGCTCCTTCTCCACAAGATACACCTTAAAACCGCCATTTGCTATATCAAGTGCGGCATACATGCCGGCTATGCCACCACCAATCACGAGTGCGGCAGGCGCTACCGGTACTTCCTTCTCTGCTAATGGCTCCAGCAAGCTGCATCGTGCCACAGCACTCCGTACCAGCTCCTTTGCTTTATCCGTCGCTTTATCTGGGTAGTCAACATGTGGCCACGAACAGTGCTCCCGT
This sequence comes from Methanosarcinales archaeon, assembly GCA_025464345.1. GTDB lineage: Archaea > Halobacteriota > Syntropharchaeia > Alkanophagales > Methanospirareceae > G60ANME1. Next base: position 4,634 of record JAODGP010000105.1, read on the forward strand.
ATATTCGCCATCTCGTAATAGTAAGGATTCAATCCAGAATCAGCACAGGTCTTTCTGAACGTGGGCTCGTGCATTCGCGGTGAACACGATGCCACTATCACCCTGTTCACTCTGTCCTCTGCCAGGTCCTTCCTTATCAAATCCTGACCCGGATCCGAGCACATGAATATATAGTGTCGTGCCAGTGCCACATTCGGTAATGTTGCCGCATACTTCATCACTGCCTCCACGTCCACCGACATCTTTATGTTTATACCACAATGGCAGACATAAACGCCAATCCGTAGCGCTTCTTTCGGTGCATCGTATGCAACACCCTTCACGAAGCCCTGCATCGGCACTTTTGTATAGTCGTATTCACTCACCTGCGCCTCTTCTACATTCTCATCTTTTGCTTCTTCTTCGACCATATTTCACCCCCTATTTTGTTGCTATTTGCGCCGCCATCTCACGGAGCGAGTGGCATCCCACGCACATCTCCTCCTCTATCTCCGCAACTGAGGGTCTTATCTTTGCTTTACCACCCGCGAGTAGCGATAACAGAGCAGCAGCTGCCGCTTTGCCCTGGGCTACACTGTCCGGTATATCCTTTGGTCCCTGCGCACAGCCGGTTACAAACACTCCTTCCACCTCGGTATCCACAGGTCTCAGCTTCGGATGCGCCTCTTTCGCGAATCTGTCAACCGTTTGGGATATACCGAGCATCTCAAAGAGTTTCTCCGAACCTTCACTCGGTCTCAACCCGACGCCAAGAACCACAAGATCCGCTTCAAGCTCGTATGCCTCGCCCAGCATCGTATCTTCCGCACGCACCACTACACGGTCACTGCCCGGTTTCCTGTATATCTCCGCGGCAAGCCCTCTACGATAGTTGATACCCTCTTCCTTCACTCTATCATAGAACTCCTCAAAACCCTTGCCAAATGCCCTCACATCCTGATATAAAATTGTTATGTTACAGTCAGGGACCTTCTCCTTCAGTAAATGCGCCTGTTTCGCTAAATACATACAGCATACCCTTGAACAATACTCATACCCCGTCTGCTTGTTACGTGAGCCCACGCAGGATATGAATACCGCATCCTCTGGCTCTTTACCGTTTACCTGTATCTTACCCATCGTCGGTCCACTGGCTGACGAGAATCGCTCAAACTCAAGCCCGTGTATCACATTCGGGTACACACCATACTTGTATTCCGGAGATACCTGCGGGTCTATGACGTCATAGCCGGTTGCCACAATTATACCGCCGACGTTCAATTCAATTATCTCGTCCTTCATGTCGTGCCTGATTGCATTCGCGTCACATGCAAGCACGCAGGGTGGTGCCTCATCCTTCGTCACTTCCTCGCCCCTCTCACGCTTCTTCACCGCCTCTATCGTGCTTTCAAGCGTTGCCTTACCACACTTGCCTCTCTTCACCATCAGACAGTTCTCTCCATCAACCGTGTATATCGCCGGTATTGCGAACGGAAAAGGTCGGTAGATAGCACTCCTCTTCATCAAGCCCAGATCAAACTCGTTCGGGAATCGGTTCTTCAATCTACAGGCGTCGGCACATAACGAGCACCCGGTACATTTATCCTCATCCACATACCGGGCTTTCTTCAACACCTTCACCTTGAAATTCCCAACCGAGCCTTCCACTCCTACCACTTCAGAATAACTCAGTAAATCTATGTTGGGATGTGCACCCACATCCACCATCCTCGGTGTTAATATGCATGCCGAACAATCGAGTGTTGGGAACGTCTTATCAAGTTGTGCCATGTGCCCGCCGATAGAAGGCGTCCTCTCAACCAGATGCACCTTAAAGCCCGCCTCCGCTATGTCCAGTGCTGCATACATGCCCGCTATACCGCCGCCGATCACCAGTGCTTCTGGAACCACATTCACCTCCTTCTCGTGTACCTCTCCAAGGAATTTCTGCTCCACCTCGCCCTTTATCGTCATCATCACCTGCTTGGCTGGATCTTCAACCTCCTCTCCTTTAACCTCAGCTTCCGTCGCCATTTATCTCCACCTCTTCTTTCTTAATACATCGGCTGGCTTTATATAAATTTTTTGTTTTTTTGCAGTGGTTCAAACTATGACGATTACCTCCGATAATCAGTGAGGTTATAAAAATATAACGAAGAAGCTATTACGTATTGAATTTGGATGAGGAAGGAGGGTGCTGAAAAGAAAAGTTTGATGCCAGTGGTTAACAATGACGCAATTAGACTATAAATGGATATTAATAGCCATCATCTTCGGTGTTGTAAGTGCTGCTGCTTCTGCATGCACAGCCGTAATAATTACAGAGATATACTATGATACCTATCTGAGTGGAGACACTGATGGCGAGTTCATAAGGATACACAATCCCACAGGGAGCGAAATTGACATCGGTGGATGGCAGATAACAGATGAAGAAGGCGTTATTAGATTTCCGGGATGGGCGAGTATAGATGCCGGCGAGAGCTTATATCTCGCTTATAATGGAACGGCATTCCATGATGAGATGCTTCGAGACGCAGATTTTGAGTATGGTGTGGATTCCG
>JAODGP010000106.1:0-416 GCA_025464345.1 Methanosarcinales archaeon
GTGGAAATCAAAGCGATTACCGCTCCTACACCCACCATAATACCCACTATCGTGAGTGCCGAACGCGTCTTCCGCTCCCTGATGTTATGACAAGCCAGTAAGAAGAAATCATTCATCCTTCACCCGTACCTCACAGCTTCAACCGGGCTCATCTTTGATGCTTTAAGTGCTGGATAGAACCCTGAGAGCGCACCGACACAAATTGCAACACCAGCACCGGCGAACAGAACCACAACTTTCACAGTGGGTACGAACTCAATCCCCAGAGTGGAGCTCGCGATGAGTGTTATAAGCCGTGCGAGAATGACCCCGAGAACACACCCGGTCACTCCGCCTATCAAACTCACCATACACGATTCCACGATGAAAAGAGAGAGTACATCGCTGTTCTTCGCACCTATCGCTTTCATCACCCC
>JAODGP010000106.1:559-5502 GCA_025464345.1 Methanosarcinales archaeon
TCAACCAATATCGGTGAGAGGTACATTTTTATCACCTGATTTTGGAGGATTTATAAATATCTTCGGAAGTAGAGGTATTCGGAACCACTGATCGCAAAAAGAAAAAGAAAAAAACTTTAAGCCCCTGAACTTTTAAAACCCGAATAGATACAAAATAAAAAGTGTCAGGAAGAAAAAAAGCTCTATTCTTCTAAAACTGTCGTGTTGCTGGTATCCAGCCGTTCGCGGTCTGAAGCGTGTGAGTATGCCAAATTTGTGGATATGAACCTGTGCGAATGGTACAGTTGTAAACCACACCTTTCTCGAGTGTGAGGGAAAGTTATGTTGTTGGCACCGCCATAACCGGTCCAGTGTGCGATTGCGCACCGAGTATGATAGTGCCGCTGTGGATGCCGGAGTAAGGGGTGATGCCATCCCAGCCGGTAAAAGCAGACAGATTATCCGAGAGGGTGAATCTGGAAGTAGGGGTATTTGGAACTACTGTTAAGCCCTTTAAGCTTCGAGGATACTCAATGCCTGCACATGTTCAGGAATCCTCCCACCAGTGCCGCAACCACTATGGGATAGAATACCGCGGTGATGCCGAAAGCATCGCTTACCACGCCAAGAATTATCCTTGAGGTGGATCCGAAGCCAAAGCCCGCGAACATCAGGACCCCAAAAGCCATTCCAAGCTGTGATGGCTCTATCTCCTTACCCATGGTCGCCAGTATGGCGGGTAGTACAGCCGGGAATACCATACCCGCAATAGCAAATGCCAGGATGCACCAGAAGAGTGGCAGCAGTGGTGCCACAAAGAATAGCGGTGCAATACTGAAGAATCCCACTGCCATTACGTGCCGTTCATCCACTATATCAGAGAAATGCCCGCCGATAAATTTACCTATTGCTCCACCACCTGTGAATACACATGCCAGAATGACCGCGAGCTGAGGCGCTACTCCTTTCGCCTCGTTCAGGAATACCGGAATGAACGTCAAAGCACCTCCTATTACAAAACCAAATAAACCCTCTATCAGGTATATCCGCATCACTGCTTCCTTCCTCAGCGATTGCAAGAGGAACAATCTGAATGATGGCGGGTCATTGTTCGCATCGTATATCCGCGAGTTCATCAGTAAGGGAGCGATAAGAAGTGAAGGAAAGATCCAGAATAGATATGCGAACCGCCAGTTGAAGTAATAGCTGATGATACCCGCGGCAAGTGGAGCAACCGCGAGTCCAGTGCTACCACCCACCTCATGCAGTCCAAATGCACTTCCACGCCTGGCATGGAACAATCTGGGTATATATGATAGTGCGGATGGGTGATACAGGCTGAGCGAGAAGCCCATGCAGATGAACACAGTGGTAAGGACGAAGAAATCATGTGAGAGGAATAGCAGTGAGGTGAATATGGTGGTACCGAAGAAGCCATAGCATATCAGGTTCAAAGAGTGATATCTGTCAGATAGAAAGCCGGCGATTATACTGCCAGTGCCAGTAGCCAGTGCGAAAGAGAAGGAAAGCAGCCCCACGTATGTGTTATTCAGCTGGAATTCTACTTTTACGAGCGGTGATAGCGCCGGTAGTGTCGTGGCAAGGATATGCATAATGGCATGTAAAAGTGTCAGGGCGAGCAATGTCTGGTTCTTTTCTCGCATCACTATTATCCATTCTATCTATTCCGGAAATCATGAACTGCTAAGTTTATAAATATATTTTAATAAAAAGCATTTATGAGGTGATGAGATGCCACAGTCGTTCCGTAAAGAGGAGCAGAGAGTGGATTTCGTGCGATTAGAGGAGCATATACTGGCGCTATGGGACCGTGAACACACGTTTGAACGCAGTGTGGAGCAGAGGAGGGGGCGAGAACCGTTCGTATTCGTTGAAGGACCGCCAACGGCAAACGGGCTCCCGCATCCCGGGCATATCCTCACACGTGTGATGAAAGATGTTATATTGCGTTACAAGACGATGCGAGGGTTTTATGTGCCACGCAGAGCCGGCTGGGACACGCATGGACTGCCGGTGGAGATAGAGGTGGAGAAGGAACTGGGGCTGAATACAAAAGGAGAGATAGAGCAGTTCGGCGTTGAGGAGTTCAATCGCAGATGTCGTGAGTCTGTATTCAGATACGAGAAGGAGTGGGTGAATGCCACGAAGCGTGTGGGTTTCTGGATTGATATGAACAATCCTTACATTACATTCACGAGCGATTATATAGAATCGGTATGGTGGTCACTGAAGGAGATATGGAAGCGAGGATTGTTATACAGGGGGCATAAGGTCGTGCCTTTCTGCCCAAGGTGCGAAACTGCGTTGAGCACACATGAGGTTGCGCAGGGCTATCAGGATGTGGAAGACCCTTCTATATACGTGAAGTTCAGGCTGAAATCCGATTCCGCATTCATGCTCGCATGGACTACCACTCCATGGACACTCATCGGTAATATAGCTCTTGCTGTCCATCCCGGTCATACATACGTGAAGGTGCGAGTGAGAGAAGATGAGCAGTGGGATATACTGATACTGGCGGAAGCACGGCTGGATGATGCACTCAACGGGCATGAATACGAGGTGATTGACCGTTTCAGGGGAGAGGCACTTGAGGGGATGGAATATGTGCCACTGTTTGAGTATGCGAATATAACCGGTGGTGCAGCACACAAAGTGCTCACTGCCGATTTCGTCAGCTTAGATGAGGGCACCGGCGTCGTTCACATAGCACCCGCATTTGGTGAGGTCGACTATGAACTCTGTCGTTCGAGGAATATGGGCTTTACACAGCCGGTGGATAGCAAGGGGCGATTCACAGAAGAGGTACCACCACTGCGTGGTATATTCGTGAAGGATGCAGATAAGCGCATAATAGAATGGCTGAGGGAACGTGGTATTTTATTCCGTGAGGCGAGATACCTGCATTCTTACCCGTTCTGCTGGCGCTGTGGCTCGCCACTGCTGTATTACGCACGAGAATCATGGTTCATCGCCATGAAATCGCTCCGTGAGAGCCTGATCGCGAACAATGAGAAGATAAACTGGTATCCGGGCAATCTCAAATATGGGCGATTTGGTAACTTCCTGGAGAATATAGAGGACTGGGCACTGAGCAGGGAGCGGTTCTGGGGCACTCCACTCAATGTGTGGGTATGCAATTCCTGCGGTGCGGAATACTGCGTGGGCAGTGTGCACGAGTTAAGGGAACGCGCGGTCTCTGATGTGCCTGACGACCTCCATCGCCCGTATATAGACCAGGTAGTGCTGAGATGTGAGAATTGCGGTGGTGAGATGAAGCGAGTGAGGGAGGTCATAGATTGCTGGTATGACTCAGGCTCTGCACCGTTCGCACAGTGGCATTACCCTTTCGAGAATACGGATGAGTTCAGGCGTAATTTCCCCGCTGATTTCATCACCGAAGCGGTAGACCAGACCAGGGGGTGGTTCTATTCGCTGCTCGCAGTCTCAACTGCGATATTCAATGAGCCGCCGTATCTGAATGTGCTCTCACTCGGGCATATCCTGGATGAGCAGGGTGTGAAGATGAGCAAGAGCAGGGGTAATGTGGTTGACATAAACAGGATATTCAATAACGATGGTGCAGACGCACTGAGGTGGTATCTCTTCACTGCTGGTCCGCCACATGATGACATCAGGTTCTCTGAGCGAGATATAACGAGGAGCAAGAAGTTCATGAATACGTTCTGGAACTCATATTTCTTCTTCATCACATATGCAATAATAGACCGGTTCATTCCGCATAAGGAGGCTATACCGGTTGATAAGCGTAATTATATGGACCGGTGGGTGATATCGAGGTTGAATACAGTGATTGGCGAGGTGATAGAGGCGATAGAGCGGTTTGATGTCCATGTCGCGGCACGCAGACTGGAGGAGTTCGTGGTTAATGACCTCAGTAACTGGTATATAAGGCGTTCGAGGCGGCGGTTCTGGATACCTGAGGAGAGTTTCGATAAGGAATGTGCGTATCAGACACTGTATGAGGTGCTGATGACCCTGTGCAAGCTGCTGGCGCCTTTCCTGCCCTTCATCACCGAGCATATCTATCAGAATCTCCGTGATACAGAGCAGCCGGATAGTGTGCATCTCTGTGATTATCCCACGCCGGTTGAGTCGCTCATAGATGCGGAGCTGGAGGATTCGATGTCCATGGTTGTGAAGTTAGTGGAAGCGGGCAGACGAGCGAGGTCAGATGCCGGTATAAAGATAAGACAGCCATTGAGCGATGTCGTGATTGCATGCAGTGATGCAGATAAGCTAACGAAGGTGCGTAATCTCATGGATGTATTGAGGGATGAATTGAATGTGCGTGCGGTGCGATTGTGCGTTGAGCATCCAGCGGCGACGGGTTATATACGTGTGGATGTTGATGATACATTGAGCCTCTTCCTGAACACGCAGCTGGATAAGGGACTGATAGCTGAGGGGCTGGTTCGGGATATAGTGAGGCGGGTGCAGGGTATGCGTAAAGAGCTCGATCTGGACTACACAGCGGAGATAAGGATCATGTACGAATGCGATGCGGAGGTGGAGGAGGCAATAGAGAGCTTCAGGGATTATATCTGTGCGGAAACGCTCGCTGTGGAGCTTAAGCGAGGTAAAGACGGGCATATGTACGGCAGGAGCTGGAAGATAGGTGATAGGGATGTTTATATAGCAATATCCGAGAGGTAAGCAAGAGGCTTTAAATCCACTATTGCTAAATCCCTCGCATATTCGATGACTGCCCTCTCGCTTAAATTTATATAACAATACCCTTTGTGTCATATGACACCTGGTTCATGATAGCATTAAATCTATAAGAAGGTGATGTACATGAACCAGGAAGAATTGGAGAGGTTGGTAAACAAATCGGACAGGCAGTTGTTTATCAACGACATGAACATCGGGTTTGGACTATCCAGGGTGGAAGCAGAGGCGTTATACGATAGAATCACGCA
>JAODGP010000107.1 GCA_025464345.1 Methanosarcinales archaeon
ATTGATAATGATTATCGGGATAGACGATACAGATTCCATGAGGGGTATGTGCACAACGTACCTCTGCGCGTTCCTACTGGATGCACTACATGATTATGGCGAAGTCTCCACGCCACGACTGGTGCGGCTGAACCCGTGCATACCATACAAGACACGTGGTAATGGCGCAATCGCATTTGAGATAAGCACAGATAACTGCACCAGGGTGAAGGAGGAGGTGCAATCGTGCGTATGCGAGCTTTCCGAGCTGGCAGAACCGGATACGAATCCTGGTGTTGTCTTTATAGAGGATGAAGAACGCCTGAGCGATGCGGATATACGCATCTTGAAGTGCTATTACGAGAGTGCCGTGCGTGAGGTACTGAATATAGAGCATGCCACAGGTATAATCTCACATATGGATTTCGATTACTTCGGATTGAAGAGCCGTCGTGGGCTGATAGGCGCTTTAGCTGCTGCAGCCTTTGTGATGCTTCAACGCAGGTCTGTGCATTATGACTTCACATATGAATTGATAGCATACAGGCATAAAGCACGGTGGGGCACACCACGTATTATAGACGAGTCCAGCGTCTGGACAGCCGATGCCGCCACTTATCCCCTCACATGGGACACCGTGGACGTATCGAACCGGCGGATTGTTTTTGCACCGCATTCGCCATGCCCCGTGCTGTTTGGTATCCGTGGTGACAGTGTTGATGCGATATACCGGGCTTATGAACTCATCCATGCGGAACCTGTGGAACGTGTGAAGCTGTTCATAACGAACCAGGGCACCGATTTCCACCTGATTGAGCCCGATAGTGATGAACTGATGGATTATCACTCTTATATGGTGGAGGGTATCGTGGAATCACCGCCAGTAACGATTACCGGCGGGCATGTGGTCTTCCGCATGGCACTGAAAGGGAGCGAGAGCTCAACTACCATCGACTGCATCGCCTACGAGCCGACCAAAGGTTTCCGTAATATAGTGCGGCAGCTACGAACCGGTGATGAGCTCATCGTAGCGGGCTCGTTCAATCATGGCACATTGAACCTTGAGAAGATAGGGCTGATAAGCCTGAATCGTGAGGATAAGAGGAATCCCGTATGTGAACGCTGTGGCAGGAGTATGGAATCTGCTGGACGTGGGCAGGGCTACCGCTGCAGGCGCTGTGGCACGCATCGTGCTACAAAAGAGGTCATAACGATAGACCGGGCGATAGAGGAGGGTCTATATGAGGTGCCCCCGGTCGCCAGACGGCATATCGCCAAACCACTGATACGTATGATGCTGCGTGAACGTGCGTATAAAGGACTGGCAATCCATCCATGTAGATAGAGATGGAGATACTGGCGACTACTGTATGGGGCATGGAGAGGCTCAGCATGGAGGAGGTGAAGGAACTGACCGGCAGAGCTGCGGAGATGGAGCATAAAGGCTTGATACGAACGAGCGGTAATGAGGAAGACCTTCTCGTATTGAACCATCTCTCAAGGTCACTGCACAGGATACTGATGCTCATCATGCGTGACGAGTTCTCCTCACTGAGCGAGCTATATGATAAGGCAAGGGCGATTGACTTCTCTTCTTATCTCGCACCTGAATTGAGCTTCGCAGTAAGGGCGGAGAGGATAGGCAGTCATAACTTCCGGTCTATGGATATCGAGCGTGAGGTGGGGCAGGCGGTTATAGATTCTTACCGGAGCGCCACGGGCTTCAGATTGAGGGTGAATCTGGACGACCCGGATGTTATAATACGTGTGGAGGTGAGACACAATACGTTCTGGCTGGCTCTGGACACCACAGGTAAGGATTCGCTATACAAGCGCAGTTACAGGGTGTATAAGCATCCAGCGCCATTGAATCCCTGCCTGGCTCACTGCCTCCTGAGACTCTCGAAATGGACGGGTAGCAAGTCCCTGCTCGACCCGATGTGCGGCTCCGGGACGATATGCATAGAAGCTGCGAGATGGGCTAATGGGATACCCAATCGTGGCGATTACGCACTCTGGCACCTGACGTTCCTGAATCATCAGAGACTGAAGCATCTGCTGGTGGCGATGGAATCCGTGATAAGGCACGAGAAACTGAAGATAAGGGGGTGCGATATCTCGGATAAGCACATAGAAGGTGCACGAAGGAATACGGAGAGGGCTGGTGTCATGGTTGACTACTTCAGGTGTGATGCCACAAAGATACCGCTCGATTCCGATGTTATCGTGTGCAATCCCCCATACGGGCTGCGAGTGGGCAGCAGAAGGAAGGTGAAGCGGCTATATGCGGCGTTCATTGAGAACCTTGCACGAAGCGACTGGGAACGTGCGGTGCTCATCACGAGCAATCCGCAGCTGATGCCGGTGAAGAGCAATCTGGTAGAGGTGCAAAGACTGGCGGTCATGTACGGTAATCTGCCATGCACAGTCCTGGTCATGGAGAGGGCATGATTTTATCATGGGTGCCTGTAATATTAATGTGAGAATGAGGATGTGATGTGAGAATGAGGAATGCACGTGTGAAGAGGGAGACGAAGGAGACATGTGTGACGGTGGAATTCGAGCTCGATGGCAGTGGCAGATGCAGTATAAACACCGGTATAAAGTTCTTCGACCATATGCTCGCTACATTCGCCATTCATGGGCTGTTTGACATCGCTCTGGATGCGGAAGGCGATCTGAGCCATCATATCATAGAGGATACCGCTATAACACTCGGCAGAGCATTCAGTGAGGCAATTGCCGGTAGCAGGGCGAATACAAAGAGGTACGGGTTCGCTGCCGTGCCTATGGATGAGTCAATAGCGTGCTGTGCCGTGGACATAGGGAGTATAAGCGGAGAGGGGCGGAGCTATACAGTACTCAGGCTGAACATTGCCCGGAGCCGTGTCGAAGACATTGATACCGGGATTATACCCCATTTCCTTAATTCGTTCGCAGCACATGCAAATCTCACGCTACATATCTATGCGAGAGGCGAGAACGAGCACCACAAGATAGAAGCGATATTCAAAGCGCTCGGTATCGCACTGGATGGTGCTACGAAGATAGAGGAACGGCGTACATAGAGTTTGCAATATGGAATAAAATACATACTTTATATACGCATATATACAAAATATTTTTAAGTTCAGCTCTTACCACATAAACATGTATAAATTGCAAATATCCGCTCTGGTGATAGTTGCAATCGCCGTTACCGGTATGGCAACGGGCGCGGAGGTCACACGGATCATAGTCCCGGATAACCCCGCACCCGGTTCAACTTTTGATGTCACATTGAGGATAACCGGGCTTCAGGTGGGAGGCATCGTGGAAAGAATCCCAGACGGGTTCACATTCGTCAGCACGACCCATCCCCGGAACCAGACGAGCATATCGGGTCAGAATGTTATCTTTGCCGTATTAAATGAGACATTGATAACATACAGTGTACGGGCACCCGCGGGCGATGGCAGTGGTATCTTCAGGGGTGAATGGTATGATGCACTGAATATAACCCGCGGTGATACAGAGAGCAAGCGGGTAAATGTTGTAGCCACACCTTCACCATCCCCAGCAGCGGGTACTCCGGTGCCAGCGCCAGGGTTCTATCTGATAACAGGTATTGTGGGCTTGATTATCGCCGCTTATTATAGAAGGAGGAGAGGGAATGAATAGTGCTTTTGGCTGGCTGTTAATCATCCTGTTCATGGCTATTTCTGTAAGATCTGCCATCGCGACTGATATAGAATCGCTGAAGGAGATGCCGGAGCCTCAGCCCGCGGTTATGGTCTATGATTACAGGCTCGAACCCGGGATATTATATCCCGGAGACACCGGTCTGCTTACTGTAACACTCAGGAATACGCAGGATGACCCAATAAAGAGGAGCGTAAAATTAAAGCTGAGCGAATCGCTGGAGGAGAGCGTGAAGGAGGTAACAACCGAGTGGATAAGGACGAACGAAAGCCAGGGACCGTTATGGGAGCACACGATAGAACAGGAGACCGAACCGGGTACGATGGATCTCGATACCACGACGTACTATCCCATGGATGCATACATAAGAGATGCGCATATACGCGAGAATGACAATTTCAGGGTCTACAACCGGTTTAGAAATGCGGGTGTGGTAGGACCCTCCAAGAAGTTAGATTTGATATTCAAGCTGAAGGCGCCGCCTGTTAAGGGTATTTATATGCTTGAATTCATCGCCGATGTAGAGGATACAAATGGTAAGAGCAGCAAAGGTATACGGTAC
>JAODGP010000108.1:0-1277 GCA_025464345.1 Methanosarcinales archaeon
CTGATGGCGTGTACGAGGTGGGCATAAGGGAATGGGAGATAAGAGGCAGGAGTATGCGACCGCAGCATAGAGCCATTGTCCATACCGGTTTTATCTTTGTAGCACGTAGAATATATAGTGGTGATGAGCGATGAAGAGGATTCTTGTTCTCGCGGATACGCATGTGAATGATATGAGCGTGCTACCGGAGCGAGTGCGAGAGGAGCTCAAGAGCGTGGATATGATTGTTCATGCCGGTGATTACACCGGTACGGGTCTGCTTGAGCAGTTACAGGCATCTGGTGACTTCAGAGGTGTTTGTGGTAACATGGATCCAGCGGCTATAAAGCGTGAACTGCCAGACACGGACATTATAGAGGTAGAAGGGCTCAGGATAGGCATAACGCACCCCGTGGAGGGTGGCAGTCCTGTGGGGCTGCAGAGCCGAGTGAGGGCGAAGTTCGGTGATGATACACCGGATGTGATAATCTACGGGCACTCACACGAGCCAGAGAATATTGAGCACGATAAAATACGGTATATCAATCCAGGTAGTGCAACAGGTGCTCCACCTGCAAGGTATTGTAGCTATGGTATCATTGCGATAGAGCATGGTGAGATAAGAGTGGAGATTGTGAAACTGTGATTCTTATTCTGTTGTCTTCTCTCAATAATATCATTCCGCTTTTGTCCGGAGATGCGTCGTCAGCATCCTCGAGCTCTTACACAATACGCTATAAACTCTTCAGATGGATATTCATGGATGGTAGTCGCAATGATCTTCCCTGCACCATATTCAGAAAGAATCAGAATCGCTCTTTCTTCCTCATCCTCATTCCCCTTTTCTGCTAAGAGTATCACACAGCCCGCACCTACATCATCAAAGTAGCCGTCACAGAAACATTCATCCCTCTTCACTATCATCATTGCCGCTTCGTGTGCCGTTATGACCCCTACCTTTACCCTTTTCCTCCTCGTTACATACCTGAGCTTTATGGGCAGCCAGTCGTATGCGTCTTCTTCAGACATGGCACCTGATACCAAGAGAGTACCGCCACCCTTTACAAAATCCTTTATGCTCATGCTGCTCGCTCTCAGACCACTCAGTATATTAGAATATAACGAATTGCCAAATCCCGCTGGTACGATTAGTAATCTGCATACTTTAGCGGGGAAGGATGGCACGGCAAAAGCACCAGGCGCTATGACCTCGCAACTAAATCCATGGTTAATAAGATACCGCTTATACGGCGTCTCTCTATCCCATAGCACCACTATCTCCACGCTCTTCATCATCA
>JAODGP010000108.1:1581-3004 GCA_025464345.1 Methanosarcinales archaeon
GTGGGCTGGGGTGCGGAAGGCACAGCCACCGGTGAACTCGTCTTTGCAACGCCATTTACGGGCTATGAGGAGGCGCTTACCGATCCTTCATATAAAGGGCAGATATTGATGCTCACGTATCCGCTTGTTGGCAATTATGGCGTTAGCGGTGCAAGATTCCAGTCGGGCGGTATAAAGGTGGAGGGGTTTGTGGTCCGAGAGCGATGTGATAAACCTTCCCACCACCTTAGTAGGGGCAGTATAGAGGAGTTCCTGCGTGATGAAGGCGTGCCCGGCATCTGCGAAGTGGATACACGGATGCTGACGATAAAGACGAGGCGGTACGGCACGATGAAGGCATGCCTCCGGGTGGCTAACGACCTGTCTGAGGAAGATAAAGTCCATGCACTGGAACTCGCGAGGAACCAGCCAGATATAACGGAGCTTGACCTGATAGAGAAGGTCACCTGTGGCATGAGATACAGGATACCGGGAAGCGGTAAGCGTATCGCGGTGATAGATCTCGGCGTTAAGAGGAACATAATAGAGAGCTTAAGGCGGCGTGATTTCGATATCTTCGTGTTTCCAGGCACGGTAAATGTCACGGAGCTGAAGGATTCAGAGCCTGATGCCCTGTTGCTATCCAACGGTCCGGGTGACCCGAAACGAGCGAGGAGCGCTATGCGTGTGGTGAAAGAGCTCGCAGGTACAATACCCATATTCGGTATCTGCCTCGGTCTGCAGATAATAGCGCTTGCTCTCGGCTGTGACACGTATAAGCTCAAGTTCGGGCACAGGGGTGCAAATCAACCTGTGAAGGACATCAGAAGTTCACGTGTCTTCATCACTTCTCAGAACCATGGCTTCGCTGTGGATAAGGACTCGATGGAAGGTATCGTGGAGCTGACACAGATAAACGCCAATGACGGTACCGTAGAAGCATTTGAGGATGCGTATCTCGGTATAAAGTGTGTTCAGTACCATCCGGAGGCGAGTCCGGGTCCGTGGGACACTGAGGAGCTGTTCTTCGGCGGGCTCAGGCAGATGATAACGGGATGAAGCTGATAGAGGATGAGGATGGTCTGGTGGAGCGGAGTGAGATCCTGAGGCACTGTAAACTCGCCGGTATGAGCATACTTGATATAGGTGCGGGTCCACTATCGCTAATCGCCGCCCGGGATTTCAATTGCAGGGTCACGAATATAGATATCTCGGAGACGGCATTGAGGGATGCGGAACGAGAAGCCGAAGCGGAAGGTGTGGCTGACAGGATCTGCTACGAGCTCGGAGATGCCACTTCTCTTCGCTATGACGACATGAGTTTCGATGCTGTTATAGGCTATGGTGCATTGCATCACGTTGAGCCGTTGAAGCGGGCTGAGTTCGTGGAGGAGGCATACCGTGTGGCGAGAGCGATGGTAATCATTGCGGAACTGAACACAGA
>JAODGP010000021.1 GCA_025464345.1 Methanosarcinales archaeon
TTTAAAGTTTAAAGAGAATAGATACAAACACAAACAGAAAAATTTAAATAACCCTGTATCCTCTGATAAAAAAGCAATGTACCAAACTTTCTACGCAATCTGCTCGGAAGCGACGAAAATACAAAACTTTTAATAGTTTAATTTTCATAGTGTTAATTATGTCAGTTTTTGATGTTTTGCATATAAACCAAATCATCAGAATATCAACTTCGCCAGTCCAACCAGACGTCCGGGATTGCGTTTTATCAGTTCGAGCAGTAGAGCACCGGTGGACAGTTCCTTCAGCGTTATCCCCTCAAGCGAATGTGCCAGTATATTAAGATCCTCATCAGATAGCCTGAAGAAGAACTCCTTTGCTCTCAGCCCGGTCTCCAGCCGTTTACCAAATTCACTCCTGCATCTGCTCTCATACTCCCTGAGTCGCTCAGCAGAGGTATCGCCTTCCTGTATCGCCTTCGCTATCACATCACCTGCTATCTCCGCAGCATGCATCGCATACAGGATGCCACCGCCCGTGAGTGGATTGACCTGCCGTGCCGCATCGCCGACGAGAATGAGCCCGCTGGCTGTACTCCGCACGAGCGGACCACATACCGGTACAGCGCCGTATATCTCGGTAAGCGCTCGGGCTTCGGGGAACTTATCACGGACAAAAGCCCTGAGATAATCAATGGCACGATGCCCATCACCTGACATATCGCCACTTATCCCGACACCCACGTTCGCACAATTGTGACCCTTCGGGAATACCCATGCATAGCCCTTCGGCGCTACTCCTCTACCGAGAAAGAATTCAGAATATTCTTCTATGTCCACATCGCACATCAGGTATTCCGCACATATACATATATCCGGGGGTCTCAACGGCTTACATACGCCCGCCCATCTGCCTATCTTCGATTCCACACCGTCTGCACCGACCACTATATCCGCATAGATGCGTTCTTCACCGTTCATACTGCGTGCATACACGCCCTTTACATGACCCGCATCGGTGATGACACCCCTTGCTTCGGTCTTCACACGCACATCAGCGCCGGCAGCTGCCGCATCGTTCGCAAGTGCCTTATCGAACTGCTTCCGGTCGAGTACATAGCCCACTTCCTCCATCTTATCGCCACCGAGCGTTATTTTCGTACCGTCCGGGCTGTATATATTCGCACCTTTCACTTCCGCACAGATCCACCGCTTATCCAGCCTGATGAAGCGCTCCACACCCTTACTGACACCTTCTGCACACCGCACGGGCACACCAATCTCCTGATTACGCTCGATTAAGAGTACATTCAACCCGTGTCTGGCTGCAGTTCGTGCTGTCACGCTGCCCGCAGGTCCTCCGCCTACCACAACAACGTCATATCGCTCATCCATCATCTTCACCGATAATAAACTCACCTTCATCACGCATAATCTCCCCACGTGCATACCCGCTCCTGCCCATCAATGCATATGTCAGCATCTTGCCCTCCTCCACACCCGGCTGGTCGAACGCATTCACATTCAGCAATTCACCCATGACCGTTACCACCACCTCAAAGAAATACATCAGCCCACCAATCGAGAAGGCATCTATCTCCGGTATCTCAACCGTCTTATTCGGTCTACCGTGAGTGGTCAATGCCAGCTGCGTGGCAAACTGCTCCGTCTTTATCAATTCCTCCATTGTATGCCCGCCGAAGTAGTCCAGTTCGTTATACCCATGGAAAACAGCGGGTAACTCCACTTTATTATCGTAATTCACCACTCTGATAAAAGTGATGGTCTTATCGAACGGACCTTCATTGAACAATTGTAGCAGGGAGTGCTGGTCGGTGGCGCCGATGGATTTCAGTGGCGTGCTACCTGTATTGACCGTTTTGTTATCTCTGGTCTTCTCCTTACCAAGGCTCTCCGCCCACAACTGCATGTACCAGTTGACGAGATGGCGTAGTCTTCGTGAATACGGCATCAATACCGATATATTATAACCTTTACCGGTCATCGCCAGATATTCAAGTGCTGCGAACATATATGCAGGATTCTGCCATATATCAGGATTTTTACATATACTGTCCATGTACTTCGCACCGTTGAGCAGTTTCTCGATGTCAATACCCAGCACGGCAGCCGGGAACAATCCAGCAGGCGAGAACACAGAGAACCTGCCGCCCACACCCCTCGGTATCGTCAGGCAGGTAAAGCCCTCCTCCGCCGCCAGTCTCATCAGTATCCCATCCTCATCAGTCGTTATAACGAAATGCTCTGCATACCCGCGGGTTGCACGCTTCATCAGTTCATAGCACTTCACGAAATTAGCCATCGGCTCCGGTGTCGCACCCGATTTGCTGACAACATTGATCAATGTCTTATCCAGCTCAATGGTATCCATAAGCCCTGCAAACTCATCCGGGTCACAATTGTCAAGCACGAAGAATCTCGGTCTCCTGCCCCTCTCATCCTCATGTAGCAGGTTATGATAAGGGTGTGATAATGCGGTATGCAATGCGATACTGCCCCATGAGGAGCCACCGATACCGATGAGCAGAAAATTCTCACACCCCTGTGCTTCATTCGCAATATTCACGATCTTATTAACGGGTTCATAGGGCAGATCCATGAATTGTAGTCGCCCTTCGGCTCTGTCACGCTTCAATCTGGCGTCTATCTCCCTTATACGCCCCTCCAGCGCTTCTATATCTCTGATAGCGATACCATTCACACCTGCGCGGGATTCCAGCATGTTGCCGTAGTACAGCTTCATCTCACTATCTTGGTTATCTCAATCTCGATGATGTCCTCGGCACCGAGACTCTTCAATCTCGGTATCAGTATATTCACCTCATTCTTGCTCACCACGGTCTCCACAGCGTAATACCTGGTTGTATTTGTATCCGAGTCATAAAGCCGGGATATAGTTGGCTTTTTCAGTGCAGGCAGTGCAGATACTACGTTCCTCAGGTCGTGCTCTGCAACGTTCATGCTGAGTAATACCCTGCCCCTCGCCTCTGTCACACCGCTGAGCAGTGTCTTTATCTCCTCCATGGCACGCCTCTTCGCCTGGTCGCGCCACGAATCCCTGTTTGCTATCAATTTCGTTGAGGACTCGAGGATGGTGTGAATTATGCGCCAGTTGTTCTTCCTGAGTGTCTCTCCGGTCTCCGTCAGCTCGATGATCGCATCCATCATATCCTTAGCTTCGGTAGCGCCGTAAGAGAAGAAGATCTGGACAGGGATGCCGAGCTCAGCGAAGAACGCCTTTGTGATGTTCGGATACTCGGTGCTTATCCGGCTATTTGGTCGGATATCCTCAGGTGCTCTTATATCACTGTCCGCCTGTACCGCAAGCACAACTCTTACCGTGCCGTCCTTCTCCACAGTCTTGCTGTAACTCAAATCTGCCAGTTCGAGCACGTCCGCACCTCGCTCTATTATCCAGTCCTTACCTGTTATGCCCATATCAAAATAGCCCGCTTCCACATACTCCGGTATCTCCTGCGGTCTCAGTATCTTCACCTTCCCTATCCGCGGGTCATCAATCCTGGGATTGTATTCCCTGCTCGTTACTTTTATCTCCAGATCTGCCTGCTTGAAGAGCTGCAGCGTCTGCGCTTCTAAACTGCCTTTCGGTATCGCTATGCTTATCATGCTCCTTTTATCTATCTTCGGATCATCTCTTAAAAACCTATCCCATATCCTTTCTTCTCCGCTCAGCCATATCCATGCTCCCCGTACGGTACCCATCGAGATCCAGTGTGATATACCGAAAGCCGAGCTTCTTCAGCTGTGTGCTGATGCGACTGCAATCAAGAAGTTTCAAATTAAAGAGTCCTGCAAGTTCTTCACTCGCCAGTTCTATCCTCGCTATCCCATCGCAGTGCATACGAACCCTGAGCTGAGAGAACCCGAGCTCGGAGATAACATCCTCCGCGGATTCTATCATCCTCAGTTTCTCCATCGTTATACGCTCACCATACGCTATCCTCGTTGCCAGACACGCATTAGAAGGCTTATTCCAGAAGGGCAGACCCAGTTCCTTCGCCATCAATCTCACTTCGGGCTTCGTTATACCCGCTTCCGCCAGTGGATGCCATATCCCGAATTCCCGTGCCGCTGCTATACCTGGACGATACTCACCGTAATCGGATGCAGTAACACCTTCGGCAACGGTAGTTATACCCTCTTCCGTGGCTATCTGCTTCAATACCGCACAGAAGCGAATCTTACAGTGATAACACCTGCGCCTGGTATTCATAACGAAATCTTCATCATCGAGCATCGAGACTCGGACAAGCCTGTACCGGACGCCTGAGCACGATAATACCTCCTTTGCATGCGTCAATTCACGACCAGGAACGAGTTCTGTAACGATCATCACTGCCAGCAGGTTATCCCCGAGTACGTCATGAGCGACACTGAGCAGCAGACCACTGTCAACGCCACCGGAGAACGCAACCACCAGATCCCGCTTTGTGGCTATGAGACCTCGCAGTAATTCGAGTTTATTCATTCTTCAATACCCTCACTTCTTTACCCACTCTCTGTGGCACTATCTCCAGTCTGGCATTCCTGAATTTAGCCCTCAGTTCTTTACCCTGATGCAGGTAATCTAAGAATATTGCGAGCGCAGCTATCTCCGAATGCGGCTGATTACCCACTGCGATGTTCCAGTCTGCGAGTTCGTAGACCCCGGATGGTACCTTCTCCGCACCGACAATTGCCATTATACATCCGGATGTTCTCCGTACCTCGTCAATGACATCGAGTATGTTCTGACCATACATCGTGAGATGGCATACTTTACCGCCTCCTTGCTTCCATCGTGCTATCGCTTCTCGCCATTTCACCCCAGTCTGGATATAGAAATCGCCACCCCATCGCTTCGTCACCTCCGTTATGCTCCGTTCTACTGACCTATCTTCCGTGGTGAGCAGCATCCCCTCTGCGCCTAATGCGCGTGCAACCAGCCCGACATGCGTTGTAACTCGTTTATCTCGCTCCGGACGATGCCCCAACCGCAATACCACTATCCTCAACATGATTCAGGAATTCCATGAACGCTCTGCCCCTGTGTGAGACCCTGTTCTTCTCCTCAGTGCTCATCTCCGCAAATGTCCTGCCCTCGTATTCAAATATGGGATCGTATCCGAATCCACCCGAACCGCGTATGCTATCAGCAATTCTCCCTTCCACGATACCGGTGAACAGCCGCGGTTCCTCATTCACGCCGGAACAGAATGCTATTACGGTCTTAAATACGGCTCTCCGGTCTTTTATATCTGCCATCAACTTTAATATGCCTTCGTTCCCGATCTTATCGAACACGAAAGCTGAGAATGGACCGGGGAAGCCATTCAATGCGTGAATTAACAGACCGGAATCCTCGATGAAGAAGGGCGTCTTCACCCACTTCATATGCCTTATGTGGTTCGCACTCGCCCTCGCCACTTCCTCTATTGTATCCAGCTGCAATTCCGGGTACTCATGATTGATGTGCTGTATGGCGATTCTACCAGCGGTTAGCTCCTTTATCTCTTTCACCTTCTGCGGATTTGAGGAGATAAAGTATATCGTCATTCAACGCGGGGCGCCAGCAGATAGCTGACCTTACCCTTGCCATCTGCGATCTCAAAATCTATCTGGAGTGGATAATTCATACCCAGGTTCAGTGTTATGTGCTCAGCATGGCTCATACCTTTACTCATTGCCGAGATGTAGTCGAGGGTGAAGAGGGAATGGAGCGTACCCGGGGTGAGGTGTATCAGCTGTTCCTTCCTCAAACCCAGCCGCAATTTGTCCATCTCGCCTTCTACCTCCATGTAAAATTCATCACCCTCAACACCGAGCAATATGTGCTCACCTATCTTCTCGGCAGCACGTATCGTCCGCCTGAACTCCTCTGTCTCTATCACCACCTGAACCGGGAACTCGAGTTCAGGCACCTTCGGCTCTTTTCTTAACGATGAGGGGTCTAAGAGGTTAACCGTATATGCGAGACTGCCCATCTGCACATTCAACTTCCGGGCATACTCATCCACAGAGAGCAGAACCTGCTCTTTACCGCCAATGCCAAGTATCCCTCCCAGCTTTGGGAAATCTATTCCCAGTTCAAGTTCTGTGCCTTCGTCGCTCGAGAACTGATAAGAATCAAACGCATCACGCTGCAACTGGAGAGTGACCATGGCAACATTTGACGGGTCTACCGCCCTCAAGTTTAAACTATCATCTGACACTCGCACTTTACCTTCGTCTATCACTGCAACTACCGCCTCCACACATTCCTTTAATATACCTGCATCTATCTCGGCTTCGAACATCTATCTTATCTCCCTCCTTATTTATTATTGTCTATCATTAAAAACTTATTTAAATCACTGTATATATCTATCATGAGGTGAGGTGTATGATAAAGGATGAATTACCACCTGGAGAAGTCCCACCGGAGGAGATTCAGGAGACTAATATGATGGTTTGTGCTGCTTTCTCTGACATGTTCAAGCCTGTAATTGGTCCTTTCGGGTCAAAGATACTGATAACAGAAGGAGCAACGAAGGTAGAAGCTGCAGATCTGGTATCAAACAACGCGTACAGCCTGATAAAGGAGCTGCATTACACACATCCTACTGCTGACATACTGATTACCGCAGGGTTGACTCAGGGTGAACGGGTGGGAGATGGCATAGCGACGGTGATGATACTGATAGGCGAGCTGGTGAGGCGGGGATACGAGCTAAGACAGGCGGGTGTGCACCAGAACATAGTGATTGATGGCTATGAACGCGCTCTTGCCGTTGTCAGGTCGACCTTAGAGGAGATGGCGACCAGCGTGGATGTGAAGGACGAAGCGAGCGATGCGTTATTGCGTCAGGTAGCGAAGACGGCGCTTAAAAAGGGCGAATTCTGCGATGAGAATATTTTAGCAGATGCGGTGGTGGAGAGCATACACCGGTTGAGTGAGAGCGGTAAGATAGACGTTGAGGATATTACAATAGAGGCGAAGAGCGGGGGGAACGTGAATGAGACGCATTTCTTCGAGGGTGTGGTTGTGGACCGTGAGGTGCTGGATGCTCTACCGACTGAGATGGAGGATGCGAAGATAGCGCTGCTCGATTTCCCGATAGAATACAGGGAGCCGAAGATAAAGGGCAGGAAGGAGTTACCTACCGGGATGCCCGCACGTGAGCGTAGCAAAGCAGGTGAGACACTCGGCGCTCTCGACTTCCATGTGAAGATAACGAGACCCGGTCATTTCCGTGAGTTCCGTGCGACAAGGTCTCGCCTGTTTTACGAACTCGTGGAGCCGATAGTGAACTGCGGTGCGAATGTCATCTGCTGCCGGTGGGGTGTGGACGACGATGCACTCCCGAAGTTCCGTGATGCCGGTGTGATGCTGATAAAGCGTGTCAAATTAACCGACCTTGAGCGACTTGAGCGTGCTACGGGCGCGAAGATAGTGAAGGATGTGAGTGACCTCAGCCCCGAGAAGTTCGGTTATGCGGGTCGGGTGATACAGCGAGAGATAGGTGGTGACAGATATGTCTTCTTTGAGAGCTGCAAGCATGGTGATTCCGCTTCTATCATCGTACGAGGTACTTCTCTCAGGGTTCTTGAAGGGCTTGTTGGCGAGGTTAAGAGCGCTCTGCATGCCGTTGCACAGGTGTTTGAGGATAACCGTGTGGTGCCCGGCGGTGCTGCGGTTGAGGTCGAATCTGCATTGCGACTGCGTAAATTCGCACGTAGTGTACCGAGCAAGGAGCAACTGGCAATAGAAGCATTTGCAGATGCGCTGGAGGCGATCCCACGAGCAATAGCGAAGAACTGCGGCATGGATCAGATAGATACCCTGACAAGACTGAGGGCTGAACACTTCAATGGTAATATCAATGCCGGTATCTCAGGCTCTGATAAGGATATAAGAGACATGTATGAGGCGGGTATAGTGGATCCGTTAGGAGTGCGGCTGCAGGCTTTCATCTCAGCGACGGAAGCAGCAACGGGCATGCTGAAGATAGATGACCTGCATATAGCGAAGAGTGCGGTGGAGAAGGAAGCGGAAGACATAGAGGCACGTATAGCAGGCAGGACGAAGGATATAATAGAAACGGAACGTAAACCGCCGGACTTCAAGCTCACAGGCGGGCGATTGAAATACCCGGGCACGAGGGAGAAGCGATTGAAATCGCTCTACCGTAAGGAGGACCGTAAAGAACTGGGAGTGCCCGTTTAAGGAAATGATTAACCTGGACATAGCACGTATCTTTGATGAGATTGCGGATATTCTGGAGGTTAAAGGGGATAATCCCTTCCGTGTGCGTGCATACAGGCGAGCTGCACGCACGATAGAGACGCTTACACAGGATTTGAAGGTCATTGCGGAACGTGGTGGCGTGAGCGAACTGAAGAAGATACCGGGCATAGGCGAGGGCATAGCGAAGAAGATAGTGGAGATTGCCCAGACCGGCGATTGCAAGAAGCACAGGGAACTGGCACGTGAGTTACCGCATGGTCTGCTTGAACTGCTGGCTATACCGCGTGTGGGACCGAAGACGATAGCGAAGGTGCATGAAGAGCTGGGCATATCGAGCATAGAGGAGCTGGAAACCGCGGCGAAGCAACATGAACTGCGTGCCATACCCGGACTGGGAGCAAAGGTGGAGGAGAACATACTCAAGGGTATAGAGCAGTACAGGCGCTACAAGGGCAGGAAACTGCTATCTGAAGCATTATCACGTGCGGAATCGGTATTGAACGAGCTGGAGAAGCTGGATGCGGTCGAACGGATAACGATAGCGGGCAGCCTGCGCAGGATGCGTGAGACGATAGGAGATATAGATATACTGGTGGTCTCGAAGCGCCCGAAAGAGGTTATGGATGCATTCACCAGCCTGGAAGGTGTGGAGGACGTGGTGGCGAAGGGCGATACGAAATCGTCAATCGTGCTTAAGGGCATGGATGTGGACCTCCGCGTGGTGGATGCCGGCTCGTTCGGCGCTGCTGTCCATTATTTCACGGGCTCCAAGCACCACAATATAAGGATAAGGGAGCTGGGTGTGAAGCGAGGGCTGAAGATAAACGAATACGGCGTATTCAATGCCGATGGTGAGAAGATAGGTGGAGAGAACGAGGAGGATGTCTTCAGGTCTGTTGGACTTGCGTATATCCCGCCTGAGCTGAGAGAGGACAGAGGCGAAGTGGAAGCGGCACAGGAGAACCGTATACCCGCACTGATAGAGCCAGGCGATCTGAAGGGCGACCTGCACGTACACACGAAATGGAGTGACGGGAAGAACAGCGTGGAGGAGATGGCGAAGACCGCCATTTCTATGGGTTATGAGTATATTGCGGTGGCTGACCATTCACCTGCGGTGGGTATTGCCGGTGGTATGGACGAGGCGAAGATAAGGAAGCGGCAGGTGGAGATAGACAGGGTGAACAATCAATTTGAAGGCGAGTTCAGGGTGCTCTCCTCTGTGGAAGTGGACATAAAATCAGACACATCGCTCGACCTCCCGGACGATATATTGAAGGAGCTGGATGTGGTCGTTGCTGCGGTTCATTCGAAGTTCACGCAGGATAAAGAGACGATGACCGGGCGGATAGTTACTGCGATGGAGAACGAGCATGTGGATATAATAGCACATCCAACAGGGCGGCTGCTCGGTAAACGAGAGCCATACGAGGTGGATATGGAGCGATTGATGGAGGTTGCGAAAGACACCGGCACGATTATGGAGCTGAACGCATTCCCGGACCGGCTCGACCTGAATGACATCCACTGCAGGATGGCGAAGGACTACGGTGTGCTCATCGCCATATCAACCGATGCACATGATGCGATGCAGATGCGGGATGTGATGAGATACGGTGTGGCGACAGCCCGCCGTGGCTGGCTGGAAGCCAGGGATGTGGTGAACACCCGTGGAATAGAAGAGCTCTCGAAACTATTGAAGGGATAGTCAGCGCTCCGGTCTTAGCAGTAGAAGCAACACCAACTACGAAAAAATAGAAAAATTTAAATATACCCTGGAATCTATATATTTCACCGATAAAGTATGAAGCGTGAGAAGGTACGATCTGAGCGGTCTTTCTTACTCGCACTCGTTTTACCGAAGGTCTCGATCTTCTTACCGCATGACCGTAAGTTCTTCGAGCTATTTGAAGCCCTCGCGGATAAGACAGTGGAAGCGGCGGAGCTCCTGGTCGAACTGTGCAGTGCAGGTGACTATTCCAGGATTTGCGTGATAAGCGAGCGGCTGGGTATTCTGGAAGACGAAGCGGATACGATCGTCCATGAGATAGTGCATGAGCTCTTCTTTGACCATACCAGGGTCACGGAAGAGAAAGGTGATATCCGCTATTTCGCTCATAATCTCGACAATGTGATAGATGGCATAGAGAAGGCAGTGCGGAGGTTGACGTTTACACACACACTCCCGGAGTCCGTGTCCGAATTCGCACCGGTTATACTGGAGGCGTCAAGGGAGATAAGCATGGCTGTGCATTGCCTGCGTGACATGAGATGTGAGGAGGGCAGTCTGGAAGCGCATTGCATAAGGATAAATGAGCTGGAGAACGAAGCGGACGAGATAAACAGGCGATGGCTCCGGCGCTTGATGACCACTCCGACGAAGACCCCGGACGAGGTACTCGAGCGATTATTGCTGAAGGAGATAGTGGAGATTCTTGAGGATACGATGGACCAGTGCGAGGACGTTGCGAACATCCTTGAGACCTTCAGATTGAAGGGTGGATTTTGAAGTGGTTGCTTCTTTTATCTTCGTTATTGCTATAATTGCACTGGCACTGGTCTATGATTTTCTCAATGGTGCGAATGATAGAGCGAATGCTATTGCCACAGTGACAGCCACGAAGGCTCTCACTCCTCTGAATGCATTGCTCCTCGCGAGTGTATTCAATTTCGCAGGGGCATGTATATCCACGAAGGTGGCTGAGACCATAGGTAAAGGAATCATTCCGCCAGAGGAGATAACGCTTGTCATTATTGCCTCGGGCGTACTCGGTGCGGTCGTATGGGTCTTCGTCTGTACCTCATCGGGCATACCGATAAGTGTGAGTCATTCGTTAGTTGGTGGTCTTATGGGTGCCGGTATCGCTGCCGGTGGTTCACGAATAATAAACTGGCAGGTTCTCAATGATCGTGTGCTCCTCGCTATCGTGCTGGGTCCTCTTGCGGGCTTCATCGGTGGCGCTATCCTTCTATCCATCGTGAGCTGGTTGCTGTTTCTATTATTTCGCGGTGTGCCTGCAATAAGGAGCGAGCACGTATTCCGGCATCTGCAGATCATATCAGCATCTTTTATGGCGTTCAGTCACGGCATGAATGACGCACAGAACGCAATGGGCGTGATTACAATTGCGCTACTCGCAGGCGGGCTCATACCGAGCTTTGAAGTGCCGCTGTGGGTGAAACTGAGCTGTGGACTGATGATGGGGCTTGGCACCTTCTTCTTCGGCTGGCAGGTGATGAGGACTCTCGGCTGGAAACTGACGAGGCTTGAGCCGAAGCACGGTTTCGCCGCGGAGACGGGTGCGGCGATTGCGGTCGTATTGATGAGTTTGAGAGGCATGCCTGCGAGCACAACGCATGTCATCGCCTCTTCGGTCATCGGTGGTACATTCTTCCAGAGTATACGCAGAATCAGATGGACAGAGGTGGAGAAGATGGTCATTGCGTGGGTGATCACCATCCCGCTGGCTGCTATTATCGGCGGTGCTGCTTACAGGCTCATGGTCATGTTGTAGCGTGAAAAAAACGAAAAATATTTTAAGTATCCGACCAATCAGAAGATGAGGTGAAGGAGGGTGAAATAAAGTGACAGAAGAGGGGGATATGGCTGTTGTTTTGATAGGGCATGGCAGTAAATTGCCGTATGGCAAGGAAGTGATGGAGGAGCTGCGAAGACGACTGGAGATGCGAGAGGTCTACAAAACTGTAAGGACTGCATTCATGCAGTTGAACTCGCCGGGTATAGAGGAGGTATTGCGCGATCTCGCGATGAGTGGCATAAAGAAGATAGTTGCATTACCTGTGTTTCTGGCAGATGGGGCACATACAACAGAGGACATCCCGGAGAAACTGGAGGCTGCATTCGCCGGTGAGTGGGCGGAGATAGGCAAGGGCGTGGAGCTGATATACGGCAGACCGATAGGCGTGGACGAGCGGATCGTGGATATACTGATGGACCGTGTAAAGGAAGCGACAGCGAGATAAAAGATGGGCTATATTTTTTATCCCATTTCTTACCTCTGTCATCGCCTCTTGAACCTCTTCTCTATTTCATTCTTGGTTAACCTGATCATCGTTGGTCTTCCGTGCGGACACGTGTAGGGTACCTTTGCGTTCCTCAACCCATCCACTATCTCTCGCATACCTTCATAAGACAACTTCTCTCCTGCCTTTATACTCGCTTTGCAAGCCGCGGTGGCGAACAGTAACCTTATACGTTCCTCTATTTTAGGTCTGTCCTCTATCAACCGCTCTATTACCTCCATCAGCTCGTCTTCCCGTACCATGCCATGAAATACAACAGGTATCGCTCTTATCAGATAACTGTCATCGCCTATCGCTTCTATATCAAACCCCATATCACGCAGCTCATGCTCACTCTCGCGTAACAAAACGAGCTGATTCGGACTCAACCTGGGCACATAGGGTCTGAGCAGCGTCTGCTTATCTATCCGTCGCCCGTACCGCTCGATGAGCTTCTCGAAGTTTATACGTTCTGCTGCGGCATGCTGGTCTATCATGATAACATCCCCATGCTCACTCTCGGCTATGATATAGCTGTCGAGCACCTGATACAGCGGTACCGGCAGGATATCCAGGCGGCTGTCTTCGCTCTGAGTAGATAATTCCACATCAGGCGTCTGTAATGATGTTTGAACACTGAAAGGCTTTTTATCCGGCTTGTGTGCTGGCATACTGTGCTCGCGTTTGAGTTCTCGCTGTACCAGCTCGGGAATCAGATCGGCGCTGCGCAAAGCAGATGATATAGAATCGGTTATGAATCGAAAGACCTTTTCTGAGTGCAGGAAGGAGACCTCGTGTTTCTTGGGATGTATGTTAACATTTATCTCTGCGGGCTCGATTTGAAGTGACAGTACTGCGAACGGATACATATTTCTGGGCAGGAGGGACTTATAGCCGCGCCTTATCGCTCTTACCATCAGCTCGTTCTTCACAAACCTGCGATTCACGTACGTGAAGATGTAGTTCCGTGTGCTGTAAGATATTGCGGGCTTGGATATGAAGCCATAGAGCCTGAGTCCCGATTCGGGCTCGTTCACCTCGATTAGCTCCTTAGCCACTGCACTCCCAAACGCTCTGACAATGGTGTCAAGCATCCTGCCATTGCCTGTGGTGCTCAACAATAAGCGTTCATCATGAAAGAGCTCGAATTTTATCGCCGGATATATCAATGCATAGATCGTGAATATCTCCATTATATGCTTCAGTTCGGTGGATGTGGATTTTATCGTACCGATCCTTGCAGGTAGATTATAGAACAGGCTTTTCACCTCGATCGTGGTGCCAGTGCTACGCGTTATTCGTCTGCGTTCCCTTGTAATACCAGCCTCAAGGCGGAGAAAAGTCCCGAAATCCTCATCTCTGTGCCGTGTGCTGACTTCTATCCGTGATACAGCGGCAATGCTCGGTAGCGCTTCACCACGAAATCCAAGCGTCTTCAGAGAGAGCAGATCTTCTATCCGCCGTATCTTACTGGTGGCATGCTTCTGAAATGCTACTTCCACATCTGCTGCACTTATACCACATCCGTCATCGGTTACACGTATGTAATCCCGTCCACCATTGCCCACTTCCACGATGATATGCCTGCTATCAGCGTCAATGGAGTTCTCTATCAGCTCCTTGACCACCGATGCGGGTCTATCAACGACCTCACCTGCGGCGATTTTGCCTATCGTCTGCTCTTCCAGGACGAAGATGTATCTCATAAAAGATATTTATAAGTATGGTCTTTGAGATATAAGCACAACCAAAGGTTTTTAAATATTCTAAAGCTTATCAGAATAGAGAGATGGAGAGAATTGAGGAGGATCTTCTGTCGGAAGTGCATGTGCTTCTTCATCCGATACGGTTTAAGATAGTGGAATTACTCACAGATAAGCAACTGCATATAAACGAGATAAGTAATCTACTCGGTGTGGATAGGCGGCTTGTATCTTACCACCTGCTCACGCTTGAGGAACATGGATTTCTCAGCAGTAGATATGAGATATCACAGCGTCCGAGATCAAAAGGCAAAGCGATAAAGAAGTATAGAACGACAGAGAAGGTGGAGAGTGTGCTTACAGAGCTTAAAAGCCGGATTTAGCCGGTGCTCATTAGCCGTTCAAGAGCAAGCTTCACAGTTCTGGACATAACAGTGGATTTCTCCTCGAGTATCCGAACTCGATCCTCCTTCAGACTGCTATCTTCCACGTCATCCCCCAATATCTCCGCTTCATGTACCCCTCTATTCCGTATCTCCACTTCACGGCTGGCACTTATATGCAGTCTTATCAAAATGCGATTCAATAATCCGCCCATCACTTCACGCACCTTCATCTCTATCAGCATCCCGATATTCTCCCTCACATCCTCCCTCGTTATCGGCGATTTTATGAGCTCCATAGTGGCACCTGGCGATACAAAGATACCGGTATCTACCGCTTCAACAAGCAGTTTGAGGTTCTCATTACCCGCTTCTTCCTCCAGAATGCCATTCATCAAATCCTTTAAGATATCATTCAATCCCCCATTATTTTCGTTGCCCATTTCATATTCTCTTTTGGGTGATTATAGTATAAAAGACTTACGGTGGTAGCGCACCGGCTAATCACAGAGCCATGGCAAATATACGCCTGTTCATGGTTCGCCCTCTGCCGATAGAAGCGAAGATACCCGTGAAACACAGTACGGTAATATACGAGAGACGTGCATGGGTAAGCGGATAAAAGCAAACAGCAAATTCATCTATCTGTTATCACATCCCTTGCTATCTTTATCACCTCCTCGAAATCGCTTATGGTCGGCTTATATCTCGCAAATTCCACCCTGCCACACAGATCCAGGCATTTCCTGACCTTATCATAACTGTCTGCGTCTATCCTGCCATTGAGCACCTTCAGCAACTCGGTATTCAGCAACTCTCTCCTTATACCAAGCTTGCTGGCAAAATGGTAACGTACGCCCTGCGACACCCTAACATATGCCTCTTTCTCCATGCCATTCCTGAATAACTGCTCCGCTTCGTCTAATATCCGTATCGCCTCTCCCTCATCACAATTATTCTCGATCTGGCAGACAGGCGTGGTGGGTGCCTTATGCTTAAGCCTGTAAACCATCCAGCCCGCTATTGCGATTAGTGCGATAAGGGGTATAAGAATCCACCACATGGCTGTGTTTTGCTCCTCCTCTATGCTGAGCGAAACGCCCTCTATACTGCCATTGATATACTCAGCCTTCAGCACACGCTCCTCGCCACTGCGCTCGTTCCTGTATGGTATGGTTATCTCGGTATGATTCTCTGCGATGTGATAGAATGAAGGTTGCGTTTGATTAAAGCCGGAGTTCCTCAGTTGCTCATCGTAATTCTGGAACTGCTTATTGCTCCTGAGCTTTCTCATTATCTCATCCTTCAGCTCCTGGTCATGCCTTATTATGTTATTCAGCACCTCACGATTGGGGTTCTGTTCAATCTGGTTGTTCGTCATTCGTTTCTCTATACTGCCCTGTTGCCCGCCGGGAGTAGCTGATGGGAAATAGCCACCGATCTGGATATTGATACCACCGCCGATGGAGCTATACGAGGTATACCGGATGTCAGTACCATTGCAGCGATATATTGTGGTAATCCCCTGTTCCTCCTGGTTCGGTCTCACTGTGCCATTGGGCATAACAACCACCTGCACACGATTTGACTCCACCGTCTCGCTCTTACTCGTGTCCGGATTGATATACGTCACATTAGCGGCGTCAAGGGTATAATTACCGGATTTGAATGGCACTATCGGGTCTTCGTAGAATACCGATTCAGCATTCGCTGGTACTGTATACTCCAGACATCTTATATCCAGCCCGTTATTACCCAGTATGCTCCGATCTCTGATACGTACCGGTATGTCCTTCATGAACGGGTTCCTGAATTTAAGCATGATGGTGACTCTGTCGCCCACTTTTACAACGCTATTATCCACGCTTTTATGCACTTCCAGGCTCTTCGCCGATGCCGCTGCCGTGCAGCCAGGGATAGATGCCAGCAGCAAAAGCGCCACTAAAATAGCCCTCGAGCTCATACT
Organism: Methanosarcinales archaeon; assembly: GCA_025464345.1. Classification (GTDB taxonomy): domain Archaea; phylum Halobacteriota; class Syntropharchaeia; order Alkanophagales; family Methanospirareceae; genus G60ANME1. The sequence goes on from JAODGP010000021.1 coordinate 16,300, forward strand.
ATCACTCTGTATTTACCGTAAATTATATATAAATTGGCGATGATCAGTATAAAACTTGCGGCGATGAACCAGTCCTTGATACTGGTATCCTCCCGCTCTCGTTTTATGGTCTTGCCTATTCGGGCATAAATCTCGTTCAGTGTATGTTCATTCACCGATTTGTAGTACTTACCGCCGGTTTCCCTCGCTATCATCTTCAATGTATCCTCGTCGAGTCGCGCGTATTCGGGATTGCCAAACCAGTCATAGCCGATGACCACCGGCTCTTTTGAGCCGAGTCCGACGGTATAAACCTGGCAAGATTCCGCACGTGCGAGCTTAACCGCCTCTTCGGGTGTCACAACGCCCGCATTGTTCACTCCATCGCTGAGTAGAATCACCACACGCCTCCTGTTCGGTATGGAAGACGCCATATCAATGGCGAGGGCGAGCCCATCACCGATAGCGGTTCGCCCTGTTCGCGGTTCTATCGCTCTTAGCTTCTCTATCGCTCTATCCTTGAATGGAGTGAGGTAGCACGCGGTTGTGGCACCTGATTCGAATACGATGATGCCGACGTTGTCTTTCGGCTTCAAGCTCCTTATGAGTATTTCCGCAGCGTGTTTCGCCGCTTCTAATCGTGTGGGCCTGTAATCCGTAGCCTGCATACTGCCGGAATCGTCAATAGCAATGACAACATTTACACCCTCTTTTGCTCGTTTCAGTGGTATCATCGGGTTCGCAATTGCTATAATGAGCGATACGAGTACGAGCATAAGGATAATAAATGGCAGATGTGGTCTGAACCTGCTATTTCTACCATTTGCCGCTTTTATTACGCTTAATGTACTGAACTTGAGGGCTGATGCCTTACGCTTCCGCCAGTAAAGCCGATAGAAGAAGCATAAGGGTGCTATAATAAGGAGTGCTAATAGTGCCTGCGGCTGCTCAAAGCTCAGCACCATTCGCATCACCTCGCATCTCAGCCATGGTGAGTTTGAACGTGGACAATCGCTTCATATTCCATCCCTGTCATAAATATTATTATTCCGATAATCAGTACTTTCGAACTTATGTAGTTTCGAACATGCTCACTGAGGCTTCCCCCACCTTGCGTTTCCTGATACGAGTAGGTACCCGTAACCGATGCAATACATCCGTTCATACTCATGCCCGAGCAAAGGGAGGACCTTCATATTCAGCACCCTCACCATCTCCATCGTGACAATCCGGCTTTCCATCTTCAGGAATAGGCTGTGCGCGAAGAATAAATGGTCTTTAAGGAATCTGAACCCCCTTTCTGCATGCTGCTGCTCCTTGTAAGCCCTGAGGATTTCCTCATCACCTCACGGTCCAGCTCGTTTGTGGCGACCAATCTTTTTTCAACAATCCTTCCATGGAAGTCTATTCCACGCAAGTCATTAGCAAGATGTTCTACCATCTGCCTGAATCTTTCGAAACCCACGGGTTTTACGAGATAGCTGCTGGCGTAACGTGAATATGCTTTAGATGATTAACCCATCTCTTTCTCAACCTCTGCTTCATCACCCCAATCATAGCATGAAGTGTAAACTCTCATCCCCAGTGTATCCACTACACCTTTTGCTCTCGGATCCAGCATAGGGGTGATAATAATCTTCCGGTCCACCTTCACATTATACCGTTTCTCGTAGAACGAGACTTTCCTGTCGAAGGCATAGACGTCTGATTTGCTCATAGATGATTTGATCTCAATGGCGGTCGTCTTACCATCATGGATCAGTACGTCAATCTCAACCTGGTCAGGGCGTCCGAAAACCATACCCTCATCGTCATAAGCCACGTATCGCTCTACATGCATACCAAAGTCTTCAGCGAGAATACCAACCGCAGCAGAGCGGAAACTCTCCTCGGTCTTTATACCCCACCTGCTACCCAGGGCACCTATTTGCATATCGAGATGTTTCTC
>JAODGP010000022.1 GCA_025464345.1 Methanosarcinales archaeon
TTTCCTACTCTGGATTGCTCTGCATGTGTGCTCACGCCGAAGATGGTGGATGTCGCCCGGCATGAGAACATCGAACTCATCACATATGCGGAAGTGGAGAGTGTGGAGGGCTATGTTGGCAATTTCAAAGTGCGAATAAGGAAGAAGCCACGTTACGTGGACGAAGATAAATGCACGGGCTGCGGTGAATGTGCGAAGGTATGCCCGGTGAAGGAGCTCGTCCCAAACGATTTTGATCTGGGGCTGTCGAAGAGAGGTGCACTTTACATACCATTCCCGCAGGCTGTGCCACTGGTCTATACAATAGACAAGATAGAAGGTACGCCACCCTGCCGGTTGAACTGCCCTGCGGGTGTGAATGTGCAGGGTTACGTGGCATTGATTTCACAGGGCAGATACAAAGAAGCGGTTGACCTGATAAGGGAGGTGAATCCGTTACCTGCTGTATGCGGATATGTATGCACGCATCCATGTGAATCGGCATGTAATCGTGCGGCAATTGATGAACCGGTAGCGATAAAGGCGTTGAAGAGGTTTGCAACCGCGATGATAGATTATGAGGATGTGGAAGAAATAGAGCCAGAGGAGCGAGAAGGGAAGATAGCCATTATCGGTTCCGGTCCTGCGGGGCTCTCAGCTGCGTATTATCTCGTGAAAGCGGGCTATAAAGCGCATATATTTGAGAAATTACCGGTGCCCGGCGGTATGCTCGCTGCTGGTATACCGCATTACAGGCTACCACGTAGCGTGCTGTGGAAAGAGGTGGAGTATATCAGGCGAGTGTGCGGCGACAGACTGGAGATAGAGACCGGTGTGGAGGTGGATAAGAGCATGTTCGAACGTATAAGAGCGGAGTATGACGCAATTTGTATCGCAGTGGGTGCGGACAGGAGCAGGAAGCTGGGTATAGAGGGTGAAGAACTCAAAGGTGTGGTTCATGGTGTTGAGTTCCTCCGTGAACTGAACCTCAAACTGGACAGAGCGGCAGATTCGAGCAGGATTAAGGATGAGCTGGGCATAGGACAGCGAGTGGCGGTGATAGGCGGTGGAGATGTAGCAGTGGATGCAGCGAGATGCGCTTTACGGCTGGGTTCAAATGTTACAATCGTGTACAGGCGCACGAGGGAAGAGATGCCGGCACGTGAGGCTGAATTGCGAGAAGCGGAAGAGGAGGGTGTGCAATTCTTATTCCTGGCTTCTCCACGCAGGATAATAGGTAAAGAGCGAGTTGAAGCAGTGGAATGCATACGTATGGAACTCGGTGAGCCGGATGAATCCGGCAGGAGGAGACCGGTACCCGTGGAAGGCTCGGAGTTCTCGCTCGATGTGGATACGCTTATAGTGGCAATAGGGCAGCAATCCGGGCTCGAATTCCTGGAAGGGGCTGGTATAACCGCTGATAGGGGCGTGCTCAAGACCGGTTATCTCGGTCATACAGGTGTTGAAGGTATATTTGCATGTGGTGACGCAGTAACCGGTCCCGCAACTGTTATAGATGCGATAGCGGGCGGCAGGAGAGTGGCGGAAGCCATTGACCGCTATCTGCGTGGCGTACCGGAGTGTGAGGAGGCTGAGATAGAGGAGAAGGAGATAGGGATAGAAGAAGTGAAGGAGCGGCTAAAAGATGCTTTCCCCGGTGTGAAGATGCGTAAGGAGGAGAAGAAACTGCATCCTCAGGTGCGAATACGCAGTTTTGATGTGGTTGAGCTCGGCTTTGATACAGAGGATGCGATGGAGGAGGCGAGTAGATGTCTGAGATGTGGTATCTGCGCAGATTGCCGGCTATGTGAGCGAGTCTGTGATGCAGATGCGATAATGCATGATATGACTGAAGAACTGGTGGATATAGACGTGGGTGCGATTGTTATAGCCACGGGCTATGACTTATTCGACCCCAATCTGGAGCCGAATTACGGATATGAACACGATGAGGTGATAACGGCACTGGAATTCGAGCGGCTGTGCTCTGCGAGCGGTCCCACATCGGGAAAGATAGAGATAAATGGTAGAGAGCCGAAGGAGGTGGTGTTCATAAGCTGTGTGGGCTCACGTGAGCAGTCCGGTAAAGGTAACAGGTACTGCTCCCGCGTGTGCTGCATGTACATAGCGAAGCAGGCGCACCTGGTGAAGGAGCATATCCCGGATGCGAATGTAACGGTCTTCTATACGGATGTTCGAGCGTTTGGCAAGGGTTTTGAGGAGTTCTACCAGCGTGTGCGGGATGAGGGTGTGGAATACATAAGGAGGGATTTAACAGAAGAGATAAGGGTGGAGAAGGAGGATGGCAGATTGAAAGTGAGCGGGATTTGTGAAGGTCGGTATGTGGAGAAGTATGCAGACCTTGTGGTGCTTGCAACTGGTATTATACCACGAAATGATGCGCTTGAGCTCGCAAAGAGATTGAAGATAACACAGAGTGCTGATAAATTCTTCATGGAGGCGCATCCGAAGCTGAGACCCATGGATACCCTTACTGATGGTATATTCCTCGCAGGATGCGCTCAGTCGCCAAAGGACATACCGGATAGCGTAGCCCAGGCTTCGGCTGCTGCGTCTCGTGCTTGTGATATTCTGTCGAGCGAGTATGTGGAGGTAGAGCCGATAGTAGTGGAAGTGGACGAGGAACGATGTATAGGCTGCGGTGCCTGTGAGGCGGTGTGCCCGTTTGGTGCGATAGAGCTGAGAGAGATGGAGAAACACCTGGAGGAGCTTGTGCTTATAACCAGGAAATCACGTGTGAATCCAGTGCTGTGTAAGGGCTGTGGCGCATGTGTTGCCGAGTGCCCCGTTGGTGCGATCACTCAGAAGCACTTCACATCAGAACAGATAGGAGCGATGGTGAAGGCTTTAGGACGTATGCCCGCATGAGTCGTAAAATCTCGGTCGTTATACCCACGTATAATGAGGATGCGTATATCGGGCGATGCCTGAATAGCCTTGTGAATCAGACACTCAGCAGAGATGCGTATGAGATTGTGATTGTGGATGGTGGTAGTGATGATAGGACAGTGGAGATAGCACGAGGATATGCGGATATCGTCATCAAGCAGCGCAGCGAAGGCGTAGGTGGTGCGAGGAACGATGGTGTGGCTCTATCGAGCGGCGAGATAGTGGCGATGACCGATGCAGATATAATCCTGCCGCCGGACTGGCTTGAACGAATCTGTGCAGATTTCCGTGAAGATGGTGTGGTTGCGGTTTATGGTCCAATCATACCGATTGAGTCACGGCTCAAATACAGGGTCATGATTGGATTGTTCAACAAGCTTGCGCATATCGCTGCATACCTCAGGGTATTCTATGCCACTATCGGCTCCAATACGGCGATAAGGAGGGATGTATTTGAGCGTATAGGCGGGTACAAAGATATGGCAGCGGGTGATGATTATGAGATAGCCCGGAGGCTGAAGCGGGAGGGTATTATAAGGTATGACCCCGAGCTTTATGTCCGGTTCTCCATGCGGCGAATGGAGAAATACGGTGTGATACGAGCATTGTATATATGGGCGATGAACCTGGTGGCATCGAGACGAGGCACTACGGCAAAGGTGAGTTATACACGGCAGGTATATAAGTGATGGTGTCGGGGGAAAGTAGAAACCAGACTTTCTTCATCAGTAATACTGCCGAAGGGAGACACGGTGATAAAATCACGTGACGTGGTAACGATATTTGCAAAGGCGAAGAGTGTGAAGAGGATAAGTTCCGTGTTCGCATCTTCGTATAACCATAATATATATTACAATTAATGATTATCTATCCAATACCGTACCCTGTGCTCGAGCTACTGGGGCGAATAATAGTACTTAGTTTGATAGTCTTTGTAATACTCATTCTGGTTGCTTTATTCTTCCTTGTGGTTATATTCTTCACGAAGCGAGTGATACTGCCGAAGCTCGCTCTCTTTATGATAACCATGATGCATGAGCCTTTGCGCAGGTTACTGTCGTTCTTCAGGGTGGACCCTACCCTTGTGGACCGTGTATCTGTGGAGATAGGCAATGCAGTGAATTACCCTGAGTTTGTCAGGACGAAGCTGGAAGAGCGTGTACTGCTGATGCCACAGTGCGTTCGTAGCATAGACTGCCCGGCTAAGCTCAGTTCGCTGGAAGGTATCAAATGCATAGAATGTGGTAGGTGTGAGATAGCGAAACTGAGTGCCATCTGTAAAGAGCTGGGCATCAGGCTTTACATCAGTCCGGGTGGTACCTTCACGAAACGGATCCTTCTATACAACAGGGGGCGAGTAAAAGCGGTGGTGGGCGTTGCATGTTATCCTAATTTATACGAAGGCATGTTAAACATCAAACTCGCGGGTATACCTGCACAGGGCGTGCCATTAAAGACCACAGGCTGCGTGAATACCACTGTGGACACGCAGGAGATAGTAGCGAAATGCAAGATGGTAGCATGATGTGCGCATCCACGGTATACATATGGATAGGAACAGCTTTTATCACTTCGGTGATAGTGCTCGCAGTGGTGCTCATACTCGCAGCTGGCTTGATGATATACAGAAGGGATCTGTTTCCGAGATTCTCGCTCGCTGTGCTCAACCTCTTTTACCATCCTGCGAAGCTCCTGCTCAGCTATCTACACATAAATCACATAATCGTTGATGAGATAGGCATTGCACTGATGAATTCGATATACCGGAGTGCATATGAGCGTACACCGCTGAATAACAGGATGCTCTTCCTGCCACAATGCCTCCGCAGTCTCGAATGCCCGGCGAAGACCTCACCCAGGGACGGTATATTATGCAGGGAATGTGGTAACTGCGGTATTGCAGAGCTCAAGAGGCTATGTGATGAGCTTGGTCTGGCTATATGTATAGCACCCGGTGGCGAATTCGTGAAGCGAGCGATAAGTGAGAGGAAGCCACGGGCGGCGCTGGGCGTTGCATGCCAGCACGACCTGTATGAAGCGATGCGATACGTAACATCAAAGGGAATACCCATGATCGGGATAGTACTGACAAGAAGCGGATGCGTATCAACCGATGTGAACTGGGATGATGTGAAAAGAGCTATCCGCCTTCGGGCATCCTGACCCGCATGTTTTATATACATGAAAAGTTCTTTTTGAACTATGAGGAGGTCAATAATATGGATGCAGTCGTCCTTGAAGGCATGGAAGATGAGATAGAGGAAGAGGATGAAGTAGAGGGAGAAGGGGAGTACGTAAAGACCGAGGAGAGAGAGTACAGTGATACGAGCAAGGACAGGGAGATGGCAGCCATAATGGAACGGCTGAAGCAGAGGGAGAAGAAGCAGAAAGCAGCCAATCTTGTGAGTAAATTAAAGGGCAAGAAGAAGGTGAACAAGAAGATAATGCCGTATGAGATATACGCAACCTCAGGTGAATGAAGATAATACCGGGTAAAGCGTCCCAGTTGCTGGCTGCGCGGATAGCTGCGGAACTGGGTTGCGAGGTTGCCCTGTGTGAGTTCAGGAGCTTTCCTGATGGCGAATTATACACGAGGATAATAGACGATGTAGAAGGCAGACATGCCGTGATAGTACAGAGCTTGATAGCAGATTCTGATCTGATAGCACTATTGCAACTGATAGACGCTGCTGCGGAAGAGGCATCACGTGTATCGGCTGTTATACCCTACCTCGGGTATGCGAGGCAGGATAAGAAGTTCAAGCGCGGTGAAGCGGTCTCAATAAGGGCGATAGCGAGGAGTATATGCGCCAGTTCGGCTCTGACTTCTATATTTGTGGTTAACGTGCATGATCCTGCGGAATTACGCTATTTTGATGTTAAACCGAAGGAGCTTGACGCAGCCCCCGTCATCGGTGATTACATAACGGAGATGGGCATAGACCCGGTGGTTATAGGTCCGGATGAGGGTGCAGAGAGTCTGGCGAGAGCGGTTGCAGTGCCTCACGGGTTCGATTACGATGTGCTGCAGAAGAAGAGACTGGCAGATGATATGGTGGAGATGAAGCCGAAGGCGCTGGATGTCAGTGGTAAAGACATCGTCATCGTTGATGACATCATATCCACTGGCGGTACAATAGCAGAAGCGAGCAGGATACTGAGGGAGCAGGGCGCTCACGATGTATATGCATTCTGTGTGCACGGGCTATTCGTCCAGAACGCCATTATGCGAATGCATCACGCGGGCATTAAAGAGGTGGTCAGCACAGATACGGTGGAATCGGCGTTCAGCCGTGTGAGTGTGGCGAAGCTGATTGCAAATTCACTCAGCACGCTCGAATAGCCGCCTTATCTCCGCACCCACGGTCTCTATCTGGTGTTTGCTTATCTTATCCCTGCTCATCTTGAGGAATGGTGCGCCCTTCTTATATTCTTCAACCCACTCAGAAGCGAACTCACCATTCTCTACTCGCTTCAATGCTTCCTTCATACGCTCTTTCACGTCCGAGCCGATTATCTTATGCCCGACTGACCACATACCATACTCCGCGGTATTGGATATCACCTCAGCCATGCGTTTTATCCCGCCCTGCCATATGAGATCAACTATCAGTTTCATCTCATGCACGCACTCGAAATATGCCATTTCAGGCGGGTAACCGGCTTCCACGAGCACTTCAAACCCGTTCTTCATCAGTTCCACAAGACCGCCGCACAGCACACACTGCTCACCAAAGAGGTCCTCATAGGTCTCCTGCTCGAAGGTGCATTCGAGAATGCCCGCTCTCGTCCAGTGCAGAGCTTTAGCCATTGCGAGCGCCAGCTCACGTGCTCTGCCAGAAGGGTTCTGATTCACAGCTACCAGCCCGGGCACGCCAAAGCCATCCAGATACGCCTTCCGCATCTCCGTGCCCGGCGCTTTCGGCGCTACCATGATGACATCCACATCGGGCGGCGGCACGATTCTTCTGAAGCAGATATTGAATCCATGCGAGAAGCTGAGTGTCTTACCTGCATGCATATGCTCCTTTATCTCGGCATTATACACATCTGCCTGCACCTCATCCGGGATGAGTACATGAACGATGTCAGCCCTACGTGCGGCTTCTCCTACCGGTAGCACCTCAAACCCGTCTCGCTCAGCACGGGCTCTGCTCGGACCGGCTCGCAGCCCTATGAGCACGTCAATGGAAGAATCACGCAAGCACTTCGCCTGTGCCTCTCCCTGTGCACCATAGCCTATAACCGCTACGGTCCTGTCTCTCAGTATGCGGTCATCCACATCCTCATCGTGTAATATCCTCATGCGTTTATCATGGTTCGTGATGGTATTTAAAGCTTGCCTCGTTGTTTATCTTCGTCCTCAAAACCCTGCCGCCCATATCACTCCATGCCTCATACAAGCCAGTTGTATCTCTATCCACGAGTGCAACGAACGATGGACCGGTGCCTGACAGTGAAACGCCCCGTGCATGGCATTCCAGAGCTTTCAGCATCGGCTCCGGACTGAACTCCAGTGCTGCGCAATACAGGAAACCGTTTAAGGTCATTGCTTCTTCAAATCGCTCTGCCAGCGCCAGTTCAAAGGCTATATTCACCCATGGTGCGATCAGTCGTGCACGGTTCACGTCGGTATCAGCGGTAAATGCCTTCGCTTCCGGTATGAATACGAGCACATCCGAGTGCTTCTCCACCCGCTTTATCAGCCTGTTCTCGCTGTTGTCTGTTATCACGACACCACCGAGCATGGAAGCACAGGCGTCATCAAAAGCACCGGTTATCGAGACTCCTGTATCCAGAGCGGCTTCCACTCCTGTTCTTATCGCATCGAGGACGTCCATCTTCACGCCTATCGCATCAAGAGTGGCGAGCACGGTGGCATTCGCAGCTGCACTGCTGCTCTTCAGTCCACTACCTATCGGTATCTCACTCCTCGTACGGACATAGCCACGTGGCGGCAGGTCGTACTTCTTCAGTACCAGTTCCATACACCGCTTAATCAATCGTGTATCGGCATTGATATCCTCTTCTATACGTGCTTCTATACCCCTGAAATCCGAACCGAGTTCCACTTCCGCATACGTCCATATCGGTATGCCGAATGCAGAACCTTTGCAGGTGGCTATTGCATTTATCACCGTGCCGGCACCACTGGCTCTGCCATAACCTTTGCTCATCATTCCTTGACTATTCTTATCTTTGTTATACTATTACCCTTTGTTGACACGAGAAAGATGGAGGAAATAGAAGGTGTCAGGACGTGGAAGGGTATGACCGTTGCCGAGCTCGTGAGGTGCATGCGTGGCTGTGCATTCGGTGCAGGCAGACTGGCAAAGGCGGTTGAGATCTACGAGGAGATGCTGAGAGAGGAGACAACAAAATTCATTGCGATTGCCGGTGCTATGGTGCCTGCGGGCATGCGGAATGTGATAGCGCAGATGATAAGGGAGGGATATGTGGATGTGGTTGTAACAACGGGAGCAAACCTCGTACATGATATAATCGAAGCGCTTGGCATGCACCATTACAAATTACATACGCCTGAGGTTGACGATATCGAGCTGAGGAAACAATCCATAGACAGGATATACGATGTCGCGGTGCATGACGATGCGTTTGTGGCACTGGAGGATTTTATACGATCAGTGTTTGATGATTTGAGCCAGGACAGGAGCTATAGCATAAGGGAACTGACTGAACGAATAGGTGAGAACCTTTCAGATCGTGATTCCGTATTGAGGAGTGCGGTGGATAGTGCGGTACCGGTATTCTGCCCAGCAATTGCCGATTCCATGATCGGACTACATGCATGGATATACAAGCAGATGAGGAGGTTTCATGTGGATGCATTTGACGACATGAAAGAACTTGTGGATATATTCTGTGATGCTAAGCGTACGGGTGCGCTGATACTGGGCGGGGGTGTACCAAAGAACTTCCTGCTACAGACCGCTCTGGTAGCACCACCGCGTGAGGATGGGCGAGAAGGATTCGATTTCGCCATACAGATAACTACTGATACGCCTGAGAACGGCGGTTTGAGTGGTGCGACACTTGAAGAGGCGAAGTCGTGGGGGAAAATCTGCACAAATGCAAAAGCAGTCACGGTATATTGTGATGCCACCATAGCTTTACCTGTGCTCATCGCTGCAGTACAGCCAGGGTAATAATAAAATATAATCTTGTATTTGTAATTTATTCACGTTCTATGGATGTAGAAAGACTCTGGATGATCCTCGATAAGGAGAGGAATACCGCTTCGTTGCAAGAGCTGCCTGAGCGGTTCTGTGAGGATGTGAGGGATTATATATCCCGGCTGGAGGCGGAGAAAGCCGAGGCTGATGATACCAGGAGGAGTTTCGTGGAAGATGAAATAAGAAACGCCCGGATGAAGGTGGAGGACATAATGAGGCGGCGAATAGGGAAGATAATAAAGCTCGCCAGTTCGGGCATGGATACACCGCCGAGGGGCATGCTACCCCAGGAGGAGGAGATATTTCAGGCAGTGAAGCGCCAGGTGGAGGCGGGCAAGGCAAAGATATTCGCTTCTATCTTCGGGGGATCGCAGTCGGCGAAGCCGCGAAAACGGGATGAACAGCCGATTGATGAGGGTAACGAGCATGTACTGGTCAGAGTCCTTGATAATATACCGGCATTCATGGGTACAGATGGAAGAGTTTATAAAGTAGGAAGAGAAGATGTTATCATGTTGCCGAGAACCAATGCGGAAATATTATGTAATCGCGGAGTGGCAATGCGGTTCGAGGCGTACAGGAAGCGAGGTGGTGCGCTATGAAGATGCCGAAACAGGTAAGGATATTCTGCCCGTTCTGCGGACGACACACGATACATGAGGTGGAACGTGTGAAGCGGGGTAGACCTTCGTCTCTGAACTGGGTTGTCCGTCAGAAGAAGCGCAGATCGGGTATAGGTAATAGTGGTAAGTTCTCCAAAGTACCGGGCGGTGACAAGCCCACGAAGAAGCTGTTCCTCAGATATAAGTGCATGGAATGCAAGAAATCGCATCAAAGGGAAGGTTTCCGGGTCTCCAGGCTCGAATTCGTTGAATAGGAGGCGGATGGGAGATGCGAATAAGAGAGACAAGGAGTAAATTCCTCAGGCTGAGATGCGATGACTGTGAGAACGAACAGATCGTGTTTGATCATGCAACCACAACAGTCAGGTGTAACGTCTGTGGCAGGACTCTGGTCGAGCCTCGCGGTGGTAAGGCTGAGATAAAGAGCAGGGTGATAGAGGTCCTCACATAACGCAGATGGGATATAGAATGCCAGGTGAGGAATTGCCTGAGAAGGGTGAGCTGGTTGTCTGTACCGTAAGGAAGCTCAAAACTTTTGGCGTATTTGCAAGTCTCGATGAGTACGGCAACAGAGAAGGTTTCATTCATATCTCCGAAGTCTCTACTGGCTGGGTAAAGCATCTCAAGGACTACGTACGTGAGGGACAGAAGATAGTCTGCAAAGTGCTGGATGTGGACGAGAGGCGGGGGCATATAGATCTATCGTTGAAGGCGGTCAAGGATAACCAGAAGAGGGAACGAATAAAGGCGTGGAAGAACGAGAAGAAAGCACAGAAATGGCTGTCGCTCGCCGTTCCCGAATCAGAGCTTCCAGAAATCGAGGCTAAGCTCGTGGAGGCTTATGGCAGTCTGTACGATGCATTCCAGCAGATACTGAAGTCTGGCAGGCGAGTACTGACCGAACAGGGAATAGCGGAAGAACTCGCAGATAAGATACATGCAGTAGCCATTGCCAACGTTAAGCCGCCGCAGGTGAAGATAACCGGGTATGTCGAACTGAAATGTCCATTGCCAAACGGTGTGGAGATAATAAAGGATGCTCTGATGAGAGCGAGAGAAGTAGCTAAGGATTGCATCGAATGCTCTTACGTGGGTGCGCCCCGGTACCGGTTAAGAATCACAGCACCTTCGTATAAAGAAGCTGAGAGTATATTATCAAGAGCAGCAAGCACCGCTATCGAGATGGTGATGAAGAATGAAGGGTATGGGAAGTTCTATCGAACCTTACAATGAATGAAGAGGAGATATTTAAGGCGTTGAGCAGCAACACACGTATGGAGATGGTCAGACTACTGCTCAATCGTGAGTATCATGTATCAGGACTGGCGAAGGCACTGGGTATCTCCGTACCGGTAGCAGCGAAGCACATCAAGATACTGGAGAGAGCGGGAGTGGTGGAGAATGAGATATTCGGGAAGACACATGTACTGAAGGTCAATAAAGAGCGGCTGTACGAGTCGCTGGAAGTATTCAGTGATGAGCAGGAGGTGGAAGTGAAGAGGGGTGCGAGCCTGCTGGATGTGCTGAGGAATGTTACGGGCGTGGGCTTGAGGAAAGTAGGCGATCGTGAGTTCATAGCATCCATAGACGGCGAAGACGGCTTTTACATCTACGAGGTGAACGGGCAATTGCCCGATAAGTCTATTGATGAGTATAAATTGAAGAAGAGCAGGGAGATAGAGATAAAGAAGCTGGTTCCCGTGTTAAAGAAGCGTGTTAAGGTGACCGTGCATAAATAATCTACGCTCATCTGTAAGTCATCGAGGTGAAATTCACGCATTGAACGTGATATGTTGGTTACATCGTAACCGACGATCCTTTGTGGTCTATCATTTTTACAGTCCGATAAAAAGCGGAGATGAGCGCTGGTGTTTACGATACAATAATGGGTATTCGAAACGCTCATTCATGAACAAGTGCTAAGAAACCCAGTTCAGGTTCATAACATCTGCCTTCCGCAATCAGCTCATCAATTACATCCTCTATCCATGCACCTTCCAGTCCCTTCGCCTTCAACTCCTCCATCAGCCGCTCCCGAGTGGCGGTACCCACGCCATGCAGGAGATCCAGAATCATGTCCTTTGCGGTCATGTTATAATGCTGCCATAGTCGCTGTACAGCTTCTACCGCATCACTAACGCACTCATCAATTTTATCCTCGCCATAATGCTCTAACACACGTTTCCACTCATTATCAGATGCTCGTAGCAGATCCACTCGCTCCATCGTACGTACAGCAGTACTCAGTATCCAGTTCTCCCTCACAATCGTAGCCACTTCTCGCATATTCCTGCCGCGTATAAAGAAACTCCTGCCCGAACGGCGTATATACACCTCACCGATGAACGCCAGTAAAACATGCGGTTCCAGGATAATATCAACATCAGTGTATACATTGAGGTGATCGGTGGAATCGTGGATCGTTAGCCGTGTTATCCTGCCCCGCTTCTCTATCTCTTCCAGTTCACCGACGCCAAACAGGGTTGAGCATCTTGCACAGGTCGGCGTAACAACGCTGTCACCCACAATGAGGTCACTGACTGCCAGTTCCCGGAAGAATACCCGACAGGCTGCTCGATGCATGTTAGAATATTACGATACCGCCATAACCAACAACACTCGCTCTATCACCGGTGACATCGCCGCTGGTGGCGTATCTGACGAGCAAACCCTGCGTTGCTCCGAGCTTCTTCGCTGCATGCATTACCGATGCTATTGGACCGATACCACAGGCAGAAGATTGGCATCCAAATATACGATTATAGAACTTGCCGATATCCAGTTCGGTTATCGCTTCTATTACAAACTCATCTTTGTCCCGGGCTACGTGATCCGGCTCATAATGTGTGAAGTCGGAAGAGGCGATCATAACGAACTTCTTGTCCTCGAAGCTGGCGATTGCACTGGCAAGGTCTTCTCCCACCTCGCGTGTGGTATCTTCATCACTGAGTGCCATGCAGATAGGCACAATACGGAAAGAATCGAACCGGTATTGTAGAAAAGGTAGCTGTACCTCTATTGAATGCTCATGCTGGTGTGCGGTCTCATCAATATCTATGATACGGCGTGGTAACGTCTCAACAAATTCAGTATCCACGTCCACCCTGCCAAGAGGTGTCATCCATGCATCCGTAGATATGGCAACAAGCGAACCCAGACCATAATGATTCGGACCAAGTATGATGAACGTATCGGCATGTGGCAGCCTGGCATATACATGTGCGGCAACCGTACCTGAATACATGTAGCCTGCATGCGGAGAAACAGCACCTACAATTCGATCATCTTCTCTCACTTCCACACCGGCGAAGCATTCCTCTAACTGTGTGGTCAGCCGTTTTCTGTCTGATTTGTAAAAAGAACCTGCTACTGCTGCTCGCCTCATAGCTCTGATTCGAAATCCTCCACCTGATAATCGAATTTGAACTCTTCATCACCCTTGCCTTCACGACGGTTACACTCACGCAAGAACTCACGTGCAAGCAGCCAGTAAATGGTGGCAAGCGCTTTTCTACCGTGATTGTTCGTCGGAATCACCAGATCAACATTGGATGTGGAGTTGTTTGTATCGCATAGGGCAACAATGGGCAATCCAAGCCGGGCACCTTCCTTCAATGCCTGCGCATCTGTCATCGGGTCGGTCAATACAAGAACAGAAGGCTCGATGAAGTATTCACATTCAGGATTTGTCAGTGTACCCGGTATAAACCGTCCCACTATCGCCTTCGCACCGGTCGCCTTTGCGAACATACTCACCGGTTGATGCCCGTATTCACGAGCAGAGACAGCCAGTATGGACGCGGGTTCATAATTAGCCAGGAATCGAGCCGCTATGCGCAGTCGCGCATCCACAATCTCTATATCGAGCAAATAAAGTCCGTCCGGTCTCGCCTGATATATGAATCGCTTCATGTCTCCGGTCTTCTGCTGTGTACCTATATGAACGCCACTCGCAAGATAATCGGGACCGGGTATCAGCATCTCCGCTTTATTCCCCTCCACCTCTTCTTCTACCATCGTTTAATATTATATATTTCTCCTTTATTTTATTAATTGACCTCGTGATGAAATGGGTGAGTATAGCGGTAAAGCGGAGATAAAGAAGCGAATAGAGGAGCTGAGAGAACTGATACACTATCATAATTATCGGTATTACGTATTGAACGAGCCGGAGATCTCGGATGCAGAGTACGACCGGTTATTCAGGGAATTGGAGGAGCTGGAGTCGAAGTATCCGGAGTTTATAACGCCCGATTCGCCCACGCAGCGTGTGGGTGCGAAGCCACTGGAGGAGTTTGGTACTTACGAGCACAGTATCCCGATGTTGAGTTTGAACAGCGTAACAGAAGAGCACGAGGTGTGGGAATTTGACGAGCGAGTGCGACGTGCACTTGGCGAAGAAGAGATAGAGTATGTGCTGGAGCCGAAGATAGACGGGCTGGCTATGGAGCTCGTGTACAGGGACGGTGTGCTCGTCGTGGGCAGTACGAGAGGTGATGGCAGGGTGGGTGAGGATGTGACGCAGAACCTCAAGACGATAAGGTCAATACCGCTGCGGCTCATGAAGGAGCGACTGCCGTTACTTGAGGTTCGCGGTGAGGTCTATATGCCGGTGAGCAAGTTCAAAGAGTTGAACAGGGAGCTGGGCATGCGTGGTGAGCGAATGTTTGCGAATCCGAGGAACGCGGCTGCTGGCTCGGTCAGGCAGCTGGATCCGCGAGTCACGGCTTCGAGACCGCTTGACTTCTTCGCTTATGGTATCGGCAGAGCAGATGGGAGGGAGTTCAGAACCCAGTGGGAGATACTGAATTATTTAAAGGAAGTGGGGTTTCGTGTCAGTCCGCTGGTGAGACTGTTCAGGAGTATAAAAGAAGTGATAGAATGCCATGACGAGATAGAGAAGATACGTGACGAACTGGATTATGAAATTGACGGTGTTGTGGTGAAGGTGAATAGCATAGAGCAACAGAACAGGCTTGGTACCATCTCAAGGAGTCCGAGATGGGCGATAGCATACAAATTCGCACCGAGAGAGGAATTCACGAAGGTGAAGGATATAGTGGTGCAGGTCGGTCGTACAGGCGCGCTAACACCGGTTGCGATACTTGAGCCCGTACAGATTGGCGGCGTTACGGTCAGTCGAGCGACGCTGCATAACGAGGATGAGTTGAAGAGGAAGGATGTGCGGATAGGTGATACCGTGGTGGTGGAGCGTGCAGGTGATGTCATACCGGAGATAGTGAGTGTTGTGAAATCAAAGAGGACAGGCGCGGAGAAGGAGTTCAGGATGCCGGATAGATGCCCGGTCTGTGGTGCGGAAGTACTGAAAGAGGGACCCATAAGGCGCTGTATCGGTGTTGCATGCCCCGCACAGTTGAAGGAGCGGATAAAACATTTCGCATCGCAGCGTGCAATGGACATAGAAGGGCTCGGCGAGAAGGTGATAGAACAGCTTGTGGATCGTGATATGGTGTCAGACCCTGCTGATCTCTACTTCTTGAGCATGCGTGATCTGTTGAAACTGGATCGTATGGGTGAGAAACTGGCGCAGAAGATACTGGATGCGATAGATAAGAGCAGACATACCACTTTTGGTCGGTTAATTTATGCGCTTGGTATAAGGCACGTGGGAGAGCACACAGCATCTCTGCTCGCTTCTCATTTTAAGAATATGGATGAGTTGCGGAATGCCACTTATGATGAACTGGTGAGTATCCCGGAGATAGGACCGGAAGTGGCGAGGAGTATAATCCTCTTCTTCGAGCATGAGAGTACAGACCGGTTATTGCGTAAGTTAGAAGATGCAGGGGTGCGTTATGAGCCTGCGGAAGAGGGTGAGAAGACACTGGCAGGTAAGACGTTTGTATTCACCGGCAGGATCTCCATACCGAGGGAAGAGGCGAAGATGCTGGTGGAGCAGCTGGGTGGGCGTGTATCCTCGAGCGTATCAAAGAAGACCGATTACGTGGTCGCGGGCGAGGACCCTGGCTCCAAGCTGGCGAAGGCGCAGCAGCTCGGCGTTAAGATAATAGATGAAGACGAGTTCATGGCGCTGACGGGCAGGAAGTGAAAAATATAGTTATTTCGGAGAATATTTGCAAATTGGAATTTTCAACATCAATTTTGCAATTTATTATCAGAATGACTATATATTATTGGTTTTTTATTTATTTCATAGTATGACCGAGAACACCATATACATAATAGATGTAACGAACAGGGACGGGGTACAGACTTCGAGATTGGGTCTGGCGAAACTGGAGAAGACACTGCTGAACATCTATTTGGATGAGATGGGCGTTTTCCAGAGCGAGTTCGGGTTCCCGGTCACGAGGCACGAGACGAACTATTTGAATGCGAATCTTGAGCTGGTGGAGATAGGTGCTCTGAAACGTATTCGACTCGGTGGCTGGCTGAGAGCGATAAAAGAAGATGTGGAGCTGGGCTTCAAGATGGTACCGAAGCTGAAGCATCTCAACCTGAGTATATCCACATCTAAGCAGATGATAGAGGGCAAGTTCAGGGGTAAATTCACATGGGATGACATAGTAGAGATGATGTGTGAGGCGGTGGACACGGCGAAGAGGCATGGTGCGGAGTCAATAGGGGTGAATGCGGAAGATTCATCGCGTACCGAGCTCGAACGGCTGATAGAATTCGCGGAAGCTGCGAAGGCGCATGGTGCGGACCGGATAAGATATTGCGATACCTTAGGATACGATGACCCGTTCACGATATATGAGCGAGTGAAGAAGCTTGCGGAAGCGGTTGGTATACCAATCGAGCTGCACTGTCATAACGATCTCGGCATGGCGGTTGCGTGTTCGGTCGCGGGTGCGAAAGGAGCAATAGATGCAGGTGTTGATGCGTACATAACGACAACGGTTAATGGAATGGGCGAACGAGCGGGCAATGCGGACCTTGTCTCGACTATACTCGCGGTGAAGAAATCGAGCGGTTTCGCCGGTAAATACCGCCTGGACGAGCATATAGACCTGCGGCATGCGTGGAAGATATGTAAATATGCTTCACTCTCGTTCAGAGTGCCCATACCGGTGAATCAGCCTGCGGTTGGTGAAAATGCATTTGCTCATGAGTCGGGTATACACGCGGATGGTGCGTTAAAGGACAGCAGGAATTACGAGCTGTATGACTACCATGAGGTTGGTAGAGGGCATATAGAGGTGATAGAGACCGGGCGATTGATAACCGCGGGCGAGTACTCCGGCATAAAGGGTTTCAAGAACGTCGCGGGTAAGTACGAGTTGAGGTTCAAGGATGACGATGAGGCGAGGGAGATACTGGAACTCGTGCGATATGCGAACGTGCATACGCAGAAGCCGGTGACCGAGGACGAGATGAGATTCATAGCAAAGTATCCGGAGCAGGCGAGGAAGATAATGTCGGTACAGCCGTAACGGGAACGGTCATATAAGGTTGGCGGTTGGAACGACTGCCATTTTCGTGGTATTTTTGATTGTTGTGACATCTCGAACGGTGTAACTATACTTCACTTCAGCCTTCAAATACCAAACGTCATCCTCAGGCTGTTCCTCACACCGGGTGCAAGACCCACAATGATGATGGTGAGCATTATCATATTTCCGAGCTCCTTATCGTCTTTTAAGCCCGTATCTATCAGATACAGCAGAGGTATGAGCACACCGAGCTTGAGTATGAACATACCCGCAGCAGTACCTGTCAAATTGACCATGAGGTTCTCCAGGACATGTTTACCGTGATAAGCGAGCAGATCAATACCGATATAAGAAGAAGCGGCATCGAGCATATGCGAACCGATCGTGGCGAGATATATTCGGGTGGTGATGAAATGCAGATGTAACCGCTTACCTGTGAGGTAGATCGCCGCTACGATAATACCGGAGATGCCGCATACCGCAGGTATTACCCACCATAACTTCAAATCTGCGTTGTATAATAAGAATGCGAGGCTCGCAACGAATAGTACCATGCCAGTGGCGGCGAATATGGATTTGTATCGCCACGGGGCAATCTTCAGTGCGACACCGAGTAGTATTAACGTGCTGAATATGAGAACCAGATAGATCAGTGGTGAGATGAGCATATAGCTCACCGGTGGCGGTACCAGTTCCGCATCTTCGATAACACGGAGAACCGAACCGAGCAGTATATACGGCACCACTGCCGCGATAAAGCCATCATCTATCATGAAATGCAGCCTTCGCAATAGCTTCAATACAAGCAGAACGCAGAGCGGAGCAAGTAGAAGTGCCCATGTTATCGTATTTATCGGGTTATAACCCGTGTCATGGATTATCGGATTGATGTAATAGTGAAATACAAAATCCCTTAGCTCGTTCCACATCAATATAACCTCTCTCCTGATAATATAAGATTATGCGAATAATCCAGGCTTCATGTTATTATCCACCGCATGTCGGTGGTGTGGAGAATCACGTGCGGGAGTTATCGAACGCGCTGGCAGAGTCCGGGAATGAGGTGATGGTTCTATCTGCGGATATACCACATGGTGAAGGATCGGCACGGAATATGAGATTCCGCGCGATAGAGTTATTCCCGGGCTACGTACCGCTCATATTCGGTATGTCACGACTGAAATATATGGAAGCCGATGTGTACCATTCACATTGCCCCCCGCCATTCTTCTCTCAGGCTATAAACAGATACGGTAAGCATCCTCATGTAGTTACGTACCATTTTGATCTTGCGGTTCCGGAACGAGTAAGAGGCTTGCGGATACCGCGAGTCGTGGCTAAGCTCGTAGAACAAATTTATAACAGGCATTATGCAGCACAACTGCTGGACGAGTGTGATGCCATCATCGTTACGGGCAGGAGTTATGCCGAGACTTCGCCTGTGCTCGGTGAATATCTCTACAAATGCGAGGTGATACCAAATGGTATAGACATAAGGAAGTTCGATTCAGTCATTGAAAGCACAGTAACGGAAAGGAGGAAGAACATTCTCTTCGTCGGTAGACTGGTCTATCCCAAGGGGGTTGAGTATCTGATAAGAGCGATGCCGGGTGTATTGAAGGATGTACCGGATGCAAGACTCGTTATTGTCGGTGATGGCGAGGATCGGCACAGGCTACACATGCTTGTGGAACGGCTCAACCTGAGCAGCAGTGTGGAGTTTCGTGGCTTTCTCGGATTTAAAGAGCTTGTCATGAGTTATTTACAGGCTTCGGTATTCGTATTGCCCTCTTTTACACGGCTGGAGAATTTCGGTATCGTCCTGCTTGAGGCGATGGCGTGCCGGACACCGGTAATTGCTTCGGATATACC
>JAODGP010000109.1 GCA_025464345.1 Methanosarcinales archaeon
ACGGTCTGCGTTTTGAAACCGCCGCCGTTCTCTATTGAGACATTCAGCGTCACTGCTCCGGTTGAACCCGGTGTCCACTCGAAAGTCACGAGCTGCGAGTCTCTGAACCGTAGCATAGGCACGAACACCTTATCAACTGCTGCGCCGTTCACGCTGAGCGATACGTTGAATCCCGCAGCATCTGCACCTCTGTTCTCAATCACTGCGAACACATCGTTTTCAGTGCCGTTGAGAAGGTCGCCACTGTAAACCTCACGCACCACGAGGTCAGATTCTGACGGAATCTCCTGCACAGTCACGCTCTTCGAGATTGAGTTGTTCGTCTCATCCCATTCATCCACTGTATTGTCTATATCCGCGGTAACATTCAGTATGTATGTGCCAGTCGCATTCGGTATCCACAGGAATTTCACGTCTGTTGCTTCGCCTGCATCAAGCTCATTAACCGTTCTGTTCTCCACGATGTTGCCGTTCACACCAAGCGATACACTAAACAGCCCGGCAGACCTGTCTCCTGCATTCCTGACCGTTGCGTGAATGATGTTATACGTGCCATTGTATATTGTGGCGCACTCAATCGCAGTGACTGTGAGGTCGGGTTTTGATGGCGCTCCGGGCTTCTCCATGATTGCATACAGGTAGCCACCATCGTTGCCGAAGAACACCATGCCATCGGAGAGTGCAACACCCTGAAGCGTGTATCCTCCACTCGTGCCGTTCTCGTAGTTCTCAAAATGCCATGCCTCCGTGCCGTTGAGATAAAGGCAGTATACTCTGCCGTCTTCGCAGTTCGTGGTGAAGTATAACGTGCCATTCGCTGTGGAAATCACCGGTGAGGACTGCACACCGCCGTTTGGCGTGAAGCTCCATATTTCACTGCCGTCCGATTCATCCAGACAGTAAACTTTGCCATTTGGTCCAAAAGGTCCCTGCCCGACATACACCCTTCCATCGTAAACTGCAGGTGTGGATGTGGAATACCCGATGTAATGTCTCCACTTATTCGTTGTATTGAATTCTCCAGTGCTCTTATCAAATCCGATAGCGTAGCAGTATCCGCCTTTGGATGCGAAGTATATGCGCCCATAATTATCGTTCCACGTGACCGAAGACCGAATCTCCCGCACATCAACGCCGAACACCTCAGATACATTTATCTCGTCCGCAGTTGTGCCATTGCACCAGTACACGGATGTCAGATTACCTGCATCGTCACCATACACGAGATAGTCACCAATCACCGCAGCACCTGCCCAGTAGTATCCGCCGCCGCTCGTTGATGTGCGGTTCCAGCATTCCGTGCCGTCCTCCCGGTAGCAGTAATACTTCTTAGGTCCGTTCCAGTCACCGAAGAATATTCTACCCTGTGTCTCATCCCCAGATTTGTAATATACCACAGGCGTGTTCAGCTGTCCATCGCAGACCGTTACAGGTGACCACCGGTTGCTACCCGTGGATGCGTTAATAGCGTATAACTCACCGTGACTGTTCGCAACGAATATCGTGCCATTGCCGTACGCGGGGACAGACAGCTGGAAATACGGTGTGGAATCAATCGTCACGTTCCATACCTCTTCACCGTTCGATTTATTGAATTTGAACAACTTTGACGTCGCAATCACGTAGACATAATCGCCCACCACGATCGGTGTGGTGTCTATCCCATAAAAGTTACCGGTTTGTGTGTATTTGCGCCACGCGAGCTCTGGATTCACCGGTCCGCTATCGCCCGTCACACCGCTGTTCATCACATCATGCTGGAACTGCTGCCAGTCAGACGCCATCGCCGCCGGCGCCATCGTGGAAATCACTGCTATCACAGTGATAATAACCAATCCCTTCTTCATGGTCTCACCTCCTGACTTCTTATTCCTCCGATGTCTGTTTACATTGCGCCGCCCGCCTTCGGCGCGTTTCGCGCAGGTCATCTTTGCATCACCGAAAGTAAAGTTCATCATATGATCATAAAAAGGTATGCTTTTGGATAATAAATGTTACCCTTATGGGTTAGAAAGGTCAGCCGCTGAAGGATATAGTCATTCCGGGAATAAATTGCAGAATTGACGCTGGAAAATCTCAAATTAAAAACTCACCGTGGTTCTTCGCAACGAATATCGAGCCGTAAGCAAGGAGCTGGATTTATTGAATTTAACCAGCTTTGGCGTCGCAATCCATGCTCCACACGGCAGACTGCTGGACTGCACTCACCAGCCTTCTTCATGGGCGTGGTAGAATATCAATAAATTTCGCTTTCCTTGGTGTTTCCCGTATCTCTTTTATCTCTGAATATAAAGGATGGTAGGATACGACATACAGGTACTTCATCGCTCTTGAAACTGCATCAATTAAATCTTCCTTCTTGGGCTCTTCAAACTCCACTTCCTCTATCGGTATCCATGGCTCGATGAAGAGGGAAATGGCGGGACTTATCTGCGAGATGAAAATTGCCAGTTCTTCTATATCCCAAGGGTCATTTATTCCGGGAAGCAAAATCGTCTCCACCTGCAGTCTGAAATAATCGTCCTCTATCGCTGCCAGATTCTTTATCGCATTCAGTACCGGTTCGTTGCTCATATTCGTGTAGTAGAGATGCTTATTCGCATCGAACGCCTTCACACTTATAATAAGCTCGTTTAACCCTGCATCCTTTAGCTCCTTTGCATATTCTTCATCTATTAAGCTCCCGTTTGTCATCAATACGATATGAGCATCGAGTTTTGAAAGTCTCCTGACTATATTCAGCAGGTCAGGGTCGAGTGTGGGCTCATGACCGCCAAGATATATTCTGTGTGGGTTCAGCTCCTCCAGCACCTTCACCATGTTCTCAAAATTCCAATCAATATATCTCCTCTCATCTGCATAGATGTCATATTCGCTCCGCTTCCTGATGCAGCCGATACAGTGGAAGTTACAGCCCTTAAAGGATAGCATCGCCATCCGCTCGCCTACGAATTCCTCTGTGTAGCTCATGTGATAGATATTCATACACCCTCCGTCATATTCGCAGCAGGCACGTATATCATACCTCCGTCTCTCGTTTTATATATCCTCCCTATTTCGCCCACTATCTCCTTCTGCACTGTTTCGTTCATCATATCCAGCTTCTCTATCTTCTCTCCTCGCTTGACTATCACTTCCATGTTCGGCTGTCCCGGGTTCTTCACGATGGTTATATCGGTCTGTGTTAACACCTCGGGTATGCTGAGATACAACAGCAGCATCACAATCAACCCGAGTGCGAATACCATTGCCACATCAAACAGATTTGCCACACCGCTCAGCGGGTCACCCTCTTCGTCTCGCCCCCTTCTCCGACCCTGACCCCATCCATCGTCTTTCATGTATCTCATTTTTTACTCACCTCCAAACAGCATCTCACAGATATACCTTATATCATTCATA
This sequence comes from Methanosarcinales archaeon, assembly GCA_025464345.1. Taxonomy (GTDB): domain Archaea; phylum Halobacteriota; class Syntropharchaeia; order Alkanophagales; family Methanospirareceae; genus G60ANME1. The sequence goes on from JAODGP010000109.1 coordinate 3,403, forward strand.
TCACGGTCATACCAGTGCTGGCGAATCGCAGTGATTACGTATGCAACACCGCCAACTAACAGCCCGAGCACGGTCGTGCCGAACGCATATATGAGGCTTATGGCAAGCGTATTCACATCGCCCCTGGTAAGCGCTAAAAGAGCTGGTCCCATCGGTATCAGCGTGCCCATCAGTCCGAGTATCGGTCCCATTCGCACCATCGCTCTCGTTCGCTCCACGCGCTTTGATATCTCCTCTTCAATGCTTTGAATCAATTTCAACACCCTGATGTGGAACTGCCCATCATCATTATCAAGAGTAACGAGACGGTTCAGGAATTGGAGAACGAACCTGTGAGTGGTGCAGGACTTGAGAACCCCAATTGCCTCCATCATATTCCTGTTTCCATTCCCATTACTCGCATCTGCATCATCTCCATCTTCACCGGTAGCATTGTCATTATCACCGTCATTATCATTATCATTGTTTATCATCGCTTTCATTTCTCTCAACCCATCCTCTAAATCTCTCAATCCTTGTTCTTTCTTCATTAACCGCCCGGTTCGCACAAGCCACTCGAACGAGGTCATGCCGATCTCCACGATTACCCACAGTGTCAACCCATACAGAAGGATTAATACAGGAACGCGGAGCAGAGAAGTGACCACTACCAGGAAATCAGTGCTAAGCCATGCCCATAAGCCCTTACCATATACCATGAGCATTGTCACGAATTCCATCATTTTATCTTATCTTTTATCGCTACTCATCTCATCGTGAGACTTTGGAGAAATTTGCTCCTTATATGCCCGCTTCTCCTTATAGTAGCCGAAATAGAAAGCTGTAAGTATCACAACAATCAGTAGTAGCAGAACCAGGTATAGAGAGCCGCCGCCACCGCCACCGCCTTTTGTGCCCGTGCCAAATGGATGCCCGGTCACTATATCTCGCATCTTCTGCACCGCCTGTGATAGGTTTATCGGTGCCTTCATACCCGTGCCACTGCCATTACCACCCGAGCCTGTGCCTGTTCCACTGCCAGAGCCGCCACCGGAACCGCCACCCGAGCCGCCGCCGGTACCCGGTCCAATACCTATTGTAGATGGTATGGGAGTAACAGATGGAGATGGCGTGGGTTGAACCCCCATCACTGTGATTGTGGTATTCTTCT
>JAODGP010000110.1 GCA_025464345.1 Methanosarcinales archaeon
TTGCTTATCCTTACCATCATATAAGCTTTTCGGTTATCTGCGTACACAGGCATCACCACCGTCGCAATCCCTGCCAGTCATTGAATTCAAAACAATTCGCTCCTTTTCTTCTTTCATAACACCGTGAGAATGGCGATACCGAAAGCCAGGATAGCACTGAGTATCAGCCCTGTTCCGAATACTGACCAGGATTTCAGGTCTTCTATCCCGGTTAGCACCTGCGCCAGGATTATATCATACTCTCTCGTCAGGTTCTCTCCCCTCCTCTCCTCTCTATCTCATCTTTTATCCTCTTCGCTCTCTTCAGTATCTCTATTACCCGCTCTACCTCTTCCTCCTCACTTGCTCTTCTCCTGGTAGCGGTAATTACCAGAACGATGAAGACCGCAAGAAACACTGCCCCCATACTTACCGCAATCAAAGTTCCCGGCCGCGGAGAACCAGCCGTCCATATCCATACAGATGCTATCGCTATAACCGCAAATACCGCAACCGCCAATATCACCGCTATCTTACCCCTCACTATCATCACTCCCTCTCTCACTCATATGAAAAGATGAGCATCATATCATAGAAATTATGGAAATTCCTGCATATATACACAATCTCGTAAAAACTCCTCTGAGTGCTCACTTCCTTCGTGCACGCTTGAGTTCAGGATGCATATCGAGAAAATCCTTAACCTTCCTGCTTTTAAAGGCGCCTTTGCCATGCACCGCTTTTATGTGCCTGATGATGTCCTCTTCCTCCGCACCGCACACGGGGCAGCGGAAATTGCCGCCCTCATACAGGAAAAACCTGTACCCTGTTACAAGCCATATTATAAATGGCGCCGCAACGCCCGCTACACCTATCGAATACACTACCATTCGCGCAAGCCCCGAACCATAGAAATACATCGGGAAATGCGCCACCAGATCCAGCACGTGCAGCAGAAACAGGACCGGCACGCCGAGCGCCAGCATCTTCGCACGCTCCTTCAATCCCCACCCCGGCGTCGCTATCGCCAGTGCAAACAGCGGCACTAAATTGAAGTTCCCTAAGTAGGCACCCGATAGATTCACCGCCGATATCTGCACCGCAGTATATCCTGACGCGAGCAGAATCTGAGCGGCGAAGAATAAGACCACACACTGATATAACTCGCCGACATAATACCATACAGCCAGAAATATTGCAGAAACCGCTAAGAATTCCAGCAGAAATACTATTATTCGCCCTGGACTCAAACCCGGATGCCACCCGTCATCTCCTGCTTCTCCTTTCCCCTTACTCATTTCTCAGCACTTTCTCGTAGAAAGAAAATGTAGCCACCCCAGGAAGATCACCACCACGAATATGATGAACGACGCCTGCCACAGATACACATGCACAAACTCAAACATATCTGGATGATGGATACCGACCAGCACCAGTACGAAAAGGCGAAGGATGTTTATCGCATAGAGCGATGGCACGCCGAAAGCAATACCTATCCCTTTGTTTTTCAACGTGGTGGGATATGCTAACACGCAGGAGCAATAGACGATAGCGGAAAATACTGCCGTGCATTCGTCTATTATCTCCAGCGAGAAGCCACTGATTGTTAATGCCGCACCATTCACAGCCACTTTCAGCCCGGCAAGGGATAAGATCACACCCATAATACTCGCCGTTAAGTTCCTCAATAAAGATAACGAACCTCTAAGCGTGAGGAAATAATAAACGAGATAAAAAGTGACACAAAAAGCCAGGAAGAGAGCAACATACCTTAGCGCTTCTTTGTTCTCCCTCACTACTGTGAAGCTTTTCTCAACAAACTTCTTTATTTGCTCTTCTTTTCCCCTCCCGCCTGCTCCTTTTCCACTTACCATTCTTATGCTGAATGTCCCATCTTAAGATATTTGCCTCTATACCTTTAAAAGGCTTCCGTCTATCCTCCCCTTCATTCGCACTCTAACTTTTTATATTCACTCATCCTAAATTGAGAATGAGAGATGACAACGGTATACGACGTACCAGCGGACGAGCTGGTGAAGCGAGTGGCTGATAGATTGAAGAAGAGCAGGCATATCCACATCCCTAAATGGGCTATGGCGGTGAAGACCGGCGCACATAAGGAATTGCCACCTCAGAATGATGGGTGGTGGTACGTACGCGCTGCATCCATGCTGAGGCAGATATACATACACGGTCCGGTCGGTGTGGCACGACTGCGTACGTATTACGGTGGCAGGGTGCGGAGAGGTGTGAGGAAGGAGCGATTCCGTGAAGCTTCCGGTAAGATATTAAGAACTATACTCTCACAGTTAGAAGAGGCGGGCTATGTCCTCAAGCTGGAGAAGGGCAGGAAAGGTCGGATGATCTCTCCAAAGGGGCAATCTCTACTCGACGGGATCGCACACGAGATAAAGCTCCATAAAGGTGGTGATAATGGCAGGTGACGAGGAACTGGAGGAGATAAGGCGGAGGAAGTACGAGCAGTTGTTGCAGGCTCAGGCGGGCGCTGCCGCGGAAGAGGAGAAGAAGCAGTTAGAAGAGGCAAAGCGGAATGTTATGCGCCAGATACTATCTTCAGAAGCGCGTGAACGGCTGAATGCTATAAGAATGGCGAAACCTGAATTCGCAGAACAGCTGGAGAATCAGCTGATCGCTCTCGCTCAGAGCGGACGGATAAAGAGCACGATTACCGATGCACAGTTCAAGGCGATTTTACGGCAGATAATGCCAAAGAAGCGTGATATATCCATAAGACGAATATGAGGTCTTACGGTAAATGAGCCGTGAAGAGATTCTGATAGAGGCGTTGCCATATATCCGTAAGTTCTATGGCACTAAAATCGTCATCAAGCTCGGCGGGCACGCACTGATCGAGGAAGGTATCATGGACAACGTCATGCGTGACACCGTCCTGCTGCGATACATCGGGATCAATCCCGTGATTGTGCACGGCGGTGGTCCGGAAATAACGAGATTGATGGAGCGACTGGGCAAGAAACCGGAGTTCATCGGCGGTCTGCGTATCACAGATGATGAGACCTTAGAGATAGCGAGAATGGTGCTCGTCGGCAGTCTCAACGAGCGCATAGTATCGCTGATTGGCAAGCATGGTGGCAAGGGTATCGGGCTATCCGGCAATGACGGTAAGTTATTGGTGGCGAGGAAGAAGGCGAAGCAGCATATAGAAGGTGAGGAGATCGATCTCGGCTGGGTCGGTGAGATAGAAGAGATCAATGCAGAGATAATCAATATCACGGCAGAGCATGATTATATACCCGTTGTATCGCCGATCGCGGTAGACAGAGCGGG
>JAODGP010000111.1:0-480 GCA_025464345.1 Methanosarcinales archaeon
AACCTTTTTATGCGCCTTAGCAGTCTCTCAGGCAGTGTGTCATCCTTTTTCTGTTTTCTACATCATCTGTTATATAGAAAATATCATGAGGGACCGGCATGTGCTGGAGACGATGGGCAGGGCAAGAGTGGTTGTTGAAGATGGAAAAGTAGTGGAAGTGAGCAAACCGGCGGTCAAGTACTGCCCGCTCTGGGCGAAGATCCGCGGGATTACGGAACTGAATGAAGAGGTGATCCGTGACAATGTGGAGTTCCGTATACGTGATTTCGGGATGTGTACCCCGAACAGGCGAGTGGAACTGGAGGTTTTTGTCAATTTCGGCGCGTCTGAGACGTTGATGACCGCACTCCGTAAGGGATTATTAGATGCCACGGTCACGGTCTGTGAAGGTGCAGGCACTGTCATCACTCACAATCCCGCACTGGTACAGGGTATCGGTGCCCGGCTGGGTGGTGTGATGGAGACCAGCCCGGTGGATGG
>JAODGP010000111.1:609-8602 GCA_025464345.1 Methanosarcinales archaeon
ATTCGCAACGGCTATAAAAGAGTGGGTGTTACTGTATGTACGGTGAGAGATGCGGAACAGTGCAGAGCTATAAGTGAAGATGCTATCATCTTCGGGGTACATCTCACAGGTATCACGAGAAGCGATGCGGAGAAGCTATGTCGGGTTGCAGACCTGGTTACCGCATGTGCATCCCGCCACATAAGAGAACATGCGAAGGTTCACGCGATTTTACAGGCTGGTACTGCCATCCCCATATTCGCATTCACGCCCGCGGGCAAAGAATTGCTACTGGAACGTGCGAAAGAGATAGGGAATAAATTGTTCCTGAGTGCGATGCAATTGCCGGTGCTACCTTCGGATAAGCAACCGATGCCACTTATTTGAGTGTTACTCGCCCACCAATGGCGTGCCGCATTTCGGGCACTTCATCCTGCGGCAGGGTAGACCGCGCTTCTTCGCCGCTTCATAACCGCACTGGGGGCAGACGCACTTCGCAGGTGGACCGCCCATGCCTCTCCCTGCTGCTGCTCCTCCTCTGCCTCTACCACCAGCCATTTATTACACCTCTATACAGTTCTGCCACAGCCCGTGAATATTGCAGTAAGATAGTGCGCAGAAGGCTTTGAATTCAGTAACCGGCACTCTGAACGAGACATCCGGGCTGGTATATCCGGCAGCAAATGCGCCTCTGCCGATACAAACCACCTCGCCGCCTTTCTTGATCCCAAATACTTCTATCCATGCGATACGATGCTCCAAGGTATTGGGATGTGGCACGTCCTTACCCACAACCACACGCACAACGCCTTCTTCCCTGTTCACTTCAAATACCGGCAGATGGTTCTCCTTACCTTCGGATTCCGCATCCTTCAATACTTCGCCAAGGTTCATCGCCATAGCCTCCTTATCCTCCTCCCCTCGCTTGCCATGCTCCAGTTCTTTCTCATCAACATTTTCATGCCTCAAATCTTACAAATAATTTTAATGATTATTATCTTTTCTTCTTTTAGTTTGGTGTTGTGGAAGTAAAGACAGGAGGGATGGGATATGGAGAAGCGTAGTGGAATACCCGGTTTCACCGGTGCATTTAAAGATGTGATGGAAGAGGTGAAAGATGGTTCTAAGGTGGTATTTACAGGTTCTGTCGCGGTCTGTACGCCATTCATAGAGCTGCTTGCCTATACCGTGCGGAACAGGGGTTTCGAGATGCTGTATGTACCGAGGGCAATGGCGACCGAGGCGCGGAAGATAAAAAATATAGAGAATATAGGCTATAGCGTGGTGGATGAGAAAGGAGACCCCAGTAACCCGGCTGCAATCGTCGTACTCGGTGGTCTTGCAATGCCCAAGTTCGGCTGCCCGCCCGAGGATGTCAATCGCATGATAGAGGAGTTAGCGGGTGATGCCCGCCCGAAAATCATCGGTGTTGGGTTCATGAACATATTCGAGCGTCAGGGCTGGGATAAGAAGATAGAATTTGACCGGCTGATAGATACAACGATGGAGGTCGAGCTAAAGAAATAAAGAGGATTTGGGGTACGAAAAATTAAAGCGTACGGGTCTTCATAGCTGCAAGTCTCGACTGGAATCCGTGGTACATGGAATAGCCTTCTGCGATACTCTGCTCGCCTTTCACGTCGAATGATACCTCCTTTGAGTATAGTGCATACGGCGATTCACGCCCGATGACACGAGCAACACCCCTGTTCAACCTCATGTAAACATACCCGGTCACGCGCTCCTGCGTCTTATCTATGAACGCATTGAGTGCCTCGAAGAGCGGATCCATGACCAGTCCCTGATAGACCAGTTCGCTCCATGTACGATCAACCATTTCTTTGAACCTCAGTTCGTTCCTCGTCAGCACAAGCCGTTCGATATCACGATGTGCCTCTAACAGGATAGTGGCTGCGGGATGTTCATAAACCTCTCGCGCCTTGTAGCCAAGAACCCGATCCTCCATCATATCTGTCCTGCCTATGCCATGTTTACCGCCTATCGCATTCAAATCCTTTATGAGTGCTACACCGTCACGGGCTTCATCATTAATTGATACCGGTACACCGCGCTCAAACCCGATTTTCAGTATATCCGGCGTATCTGGCGCATTATCTACCGCGGTGGTCCACTGGAATGCCGTTTCAGGTGGTGATACTGCCGGGTCTTCCAGCTCACTCCCCTCTATGCTCCTGCTCCATATATTCTCATCCACGCTCCATCTCTTATCCGTCTCGAACGTAATACCGTGATCTGCCGCGTATCGCTTCTCCTCCTCACGTGTCAGTGCCAGTTCCCGCATAGGTGCTATCAACCTGAGATTGGAAGTTCTGAATACCGCATCGAACCTCAACTGGTCGTTACCCTTGCCTGTACAACCGTGTGCAACCGCGTCCGCGCACTCCCGCTCAGCTACCGCAAGGACATGCCTCGCTATCAGTGGTCTTGCTATCGCCGTCCCGAGCACGTATCCCTCGTAGTTGCCGTTCGCTTTTATCAACTGGAAGATATAATCACGCACGAATTCCTCTTTCGCATCTACTTCTCTATATGAGTTACTCAGCTTCTCTCCTCTTCCCTTAGCCTCGTTTAAGTCTGCTTCTGGCTGCCCCACGTCCACTGTTACTGCAATCACTTCATCATAGCCGTAATGCTCCCTGAGCAAAGGAATGCAGACAGAAGTGTCTAACCCGCCCGAATATGCAAGCACTACTTTTTTCATTCTTATTCACTTATGTCATCCAGACATTTAGATAGACGGGGATACATAAATAACATGTTCCTGTTCACCGAAACAGATACAGGCAAACCTGAAAAAGAGATGGCAAAACGTAAGAGTTTCACAGAGATCGCACTGCGACGAATAGAGCGTTTATTTGAGCTTGCGCAGCATGAAGCGGCTCGCGGCAGAGATGACCGAAGCGACAGGTATGTTCAGCTCGCCCGCAAGATTGGTATGCGCTACCGTGTGCGGATACCCCGGCACCTGAAGATGCGAATGTGCAAGAGCTGCAAATCGTTCATGATTCCTGGTCGGAACATGCGCATCCGGCTCAGAGGCGAATACATCACGACCACGTGCCTGAAATGTGGCAGGCATATGAGACGCCCATACCACAGATGAGACACCCATACAAAACCCCATCCACGTTGTTGTTCGGGCTTTCCTTACCTGCATTGGGTTTATTTTTCATGATATTTATCTTTTCTTTTTACCTTTTCCTTTTTATATAGGCTTTGCAAATGCCTGCTCAACCGAAGGACGATGTATGGCGTTATATGCACAGAACGGGATTATCCTGCCATCCGGCGTTGCATAATGGATTCCGCACCTCTGCACCCGCTGCAGGTCGAAATTGTATGGATCCATGAAATGCATTGCACCGATGAACAACGCCTTGCGATGGAATTCCGCCAGTGAATCGCGGTTACCTTTATCCAGTATATCGGTCAGCGTGAACTTATCGAATTCTGAGGGCGCCTTATCATAGTCTATAAACTTCTTACCCCTGGTCAGTATCCGTGCCATTGCCTTTAATTTACCTATTCGTGAGCCGTGCATCTCTTCCGCCAGCTCTTCTATGAATTCCATCAGCCCCTCCACATCCACAAACTCCGTTATCGGCACGAATTTACCGCTGTCATCCACATATACATACGTTGCAGCGCCGCAGTGCGGATGAACCGATAATTCCAGTTGAGGCATGCCTTTCCATGCCTCCACGAAATGCGAGATGGCAACCACGAATGGCACCGGATAGAAACTGTCACGCGGTATCTCACCGTTCGTCTGCTCCTCCAGCGCATTTATGAAATCAGGTATGGTTATCCGCCCGCTGCTTCGCTCGCTATCATCCACCCTGCCCTCAAATGATACTGGCTGGGCATTCACACCCCGCACTATATCCAGGTTCTCAGCCGCGAATCGTACTATGTCACCGACCTGATGGTCATTCACGCCCTTCACAAGCGTTGGTACAAGCACAACACTCTTTAAACCTGCACTGCGACAGTTCTCTATCGCCTTCAATTTCGTGTTCAATGCCGGTCTGCCCCTCAGTACCTCGTATGGCTCATCGGTGATGCCATCAAACTGTAAATACACGGTATGCAACCCCGCTTCTTTTAGTTCACGGCAGAACCGCTCGCTCTTCGCCAGCATTATACCATTCGTGGCGACCTGAACATGAGCGAACCCCATACCACGTGCCATCTTCACTATATCAACGAAACCTTCTCTTATCGTCGGCTCACCACCCGCAAATTGTACTGCAGGGCATGGTGGCACCTCGCTCCTGAGCAGTTTCATCATCGCCCGTAACTGCTCCATCGTCGGCTCATACAGGTAACCAGCCGCCGCAGCATTTGCAAAACACGTTGGACATCGCTGGTTGCACCTGTTCGTAAGGTCTATTATTGCAAGCATCGTTGAACTCTTATGCACGGGGCAGAGTCCACAGTCATAGGGGCAGCCATTCTCAGTATTCGTTATCCTTATGCCAGCATTGCCCGTATACTTCCATCTCTCGAATTTATGATAGAGCAGAGCATCCGACCAGTATGTATCCACAAATTCACCATGCTCGGCACACCTCTTCTTTATCAGTATCTTACCGTCCACTTCATACACTTCCGCATCTATAACCGCGAGACATTGCGGACAGAGTGATTTGGTCTTTATTTTCATCTCCTTTTCACCCTCTCAATTAGAAAGAAGACCAGAAGCCATATATAAAATTAACTGTTTTTCACTTCAAACCACTGCAAAATCGCCCTCATCCAGCACCTCTAACCATTTTATCCGGTCCAGCCTGAATATCCGGCGCTCGTTCCGCAAATAGCAGTAACCCTCCACATACCGGTCATTCACATTATATGGCGCGATCACACGCTCTGTCTCACGGTACCCACCTGACATGTATATCATCCTTATCTTCTTCTCATCCCTTATCGCTTCTTCTATCAAATCCCGCATACGCGTGCCTTTCCTGGGCGCCCTCTTTTGTTCAAACAGATCACGAGGGAATATCCCTTTCTTCTTCATTATCTCCCTGCATTTATCCACATCCTCATTGCTTATCACGAATATGCACCCTGAGAGTTTCTTTATCACATAATCACCTATCACTCGTTCAAGCTCAGCAGCCGCTATCGCATCCTTCGCCTCTAAGTAGACACAATCCTCCTCTTTTAGCAGGTCCGCAATCACACCTCGTTTCAATATCATTGAGGAGTCTGAAACCTCTCGCTCGATCTCATCCCCTTTCTTTGCTTTGATAACCGCCAGCAGTTCCGGCTCGGCTTCCAGTAATACGCCGGTTCGTAATTCCACCCTGCCATACTGCTTAGCCCAGTCCTCCAGAGTGTAGCGTACATTCTGCGGTATCTCTGTCTTCGCTTCTCTCTCGAGGAATTCTATTATTCTCATGAGCTCGAGCCCGTTGTCTATTGCATTCAGCAACGCCTGTTTCGTGAGCATGTAGATTCGCACCTTATCCTGGGACTTCAACTCCGCGAACCGGCTCAGCATGAAGAGCACTTCCTCGGATGTCTCAGGTAGTGCGATAACTTCAAAACTCGGCTGTACGATCAGCCCTCTCTCGGCTTCCAGCGGTTCTTCATCCGTACGGATGCCATAGAATGGCGGTTTTAGCCGGAATACCTCGTGTGTGTAGCTATCTTCATGGAACTTCCCCACCTCCAGCATACCAAGATGCATCAATTGTGATAATATACCGGATATTGCACCGGCATAATTGATCACGAACCAGTCTCTGGAATGCTGCACGAAGATCTTGTTCCTTATCAGCCGGTAGAACTGAGCACGGTCGTACCACGTATCAGACTTCAGTGATTTCAATTCCTGAATGATCATCTGCTCTAAGCGATCTGCATGGCGGAATGCCGCATCAAATATGCTCTTCAATCTCTCTGCTCTGCTCTTCTTCAAGAACTCCTCCACGCGAGATGTCGCTATCATCACGTTCCTGCCGTCCCGGCTATCCACCGTGAGCAGGTTCAGGGAGTGAGCGATATCCAGTATCTGATCGAGTCTGTCTCTGGTCTTTACCCTGAGCATATTCGTTATTTTATCCGCAGTCCGCTTTGGCAGCTCAGACCGGGCAGGTGTCAATCGAATGCCAGACGCCGCGAATGATAACAGTGTAAACAGATCATCAAGTATCGCATCGCCTTCGTATCGCCTGTCCGTCACTTTCGCATCTTCTATTTCCTGCATCGTGGTGTATCGCAATGCGAACTCGTACTTTATCGCCTTTCTGAACTCTTTCGGAACGATATAGATGATGGGACCGGAAGAGCCATATTTGCGCTTCCTTATCAGCAGGAGCATACCAAGCAGCCCTTTCGGGCTCGATTCTGTCCTGCGCTGATAGTATGAGCGGTCGTAAGAGAAGACATTGTAGGGGAATATACCGAGCGCTGATTCGTCTATTCCCAGTGCATACAGGTCTTGCGTATCAAGAGACCAGTTATTGGTCGCGAAGATGCCCAGTATATACCTCTCCTGCTCGGATAGTGATGCTAAAGTGCGTCTTATGTTCGATTTAACACACATATTGGAGACGATGAAGCTGACGAGATCCTTCTTACTCCGCTTCGCCCGTGATTTCTGCTCATGCTCGTCCTTAATACCCCATAAAGATGCAACGGTCAGTATATCATCTACTTTGAGCTTTGACAACCGCTCCTCCAATAACTTCTGTTTCATCGCATTCTATCTGTCCATTCAAAATGATATGCATTTCGCAATATAAACCTTGTATCTCACAAAAGTTTACCGGTAATTTGATTCTACCTTGAAGCAACCTGCCTGGTTATAAGGTGAAAAATAAATATTCTACAGGCTCTATTGCATTAATTAGAAAGTATGAATATGAACCACCTGAATTTGAGGATAAGAGAATGCAGACTCTGTGATCTGTGGAAGACGAGAACCAACCCAGTAGCAGGAGAAGGCTCGCTATCTGCAAGAATAATGTTTATAGGGGAGGCGCCTGGTTATTATGAGGATTTACGGGGTAGACCGTTTGTGGGAAAAGCGGGTCATATTCTCGATGAATTGCTACATTCAATAGGACTGGACCGAAGCGATGTGTACATCACCAACATACTGAAATGCCGACCACCGAATAACCGTAATCCAACGCCGGAGGAGATAAAAGCGTGCACACCTTATCTGGATGCACAGCTTGAGATCATAGAGCCTGAGGTCATCGTTACTCTCGGCAGTTTCTCGCTCGGCTACATATTCCACAAATTCGGCATCGAGCATGATAAGATAAGCAAGATACACGGCAGGGTATTTACTGTGAATACCATATCCGGCATCAGGAGGATTGTCTCACTTTATCATCCAGCAGTCGCCACATACAACCCCGGCATGAAGGAGGTACTGATAGAGGATTTTAAAGTGCTGGGGCGTTTATAATCCGCGAAGTTATCCGCTTCATTGCGGTAACCGAAGGCGAATCATCCGGTAGATCAATAACTGGCTTGCCCGTGGTGTCATAGTCCACAACCATCGGATCAAAAGGTATTATATCATCTATCTCTATACCATAACTCTTTGCTTCCGCCTTTACGGGTTCAGTATAGCCATCCGGTATCTTATTCGCTATAACAAACATCCTCCGTACATCAACGTCTATCTCTTCCGCTATCTTCTTCAGCCGCAATGCGGTTCTTATACTCTTCAATGTGGTGTCCAGCACAACGATCATAATATCAACATCTGTGGTCGTTCGCCTGCTGAGATGTTCCAGCCCGGCTTCACAGTCTATCACCACATAGTCGTAGTTCTTCGCCAGTGTATCTATGGTCAGCCTCAATATGTGGTTCACCGGGCAGTAGCAACCCGGTCCCTCTGGTCGCCCCATGACCAGCAGGTCGAAATAATCCGCTTCCTCTATTATCTCCGCTATCTTGCCCTCGAATCTGGACCTCACGTCCAGCGTGACGTCATGCTGCTTCGCATCCAGTAACTCCTCCCTTA
>JAODGP010000112.1:0-337 GCA_025464345.1 Methanosarcinales archaeon
GAGGTAATTGTACCTTATCCACTTCCTGATCAGTCTACTTACACTGATGGTGAGATTGCTTCGCTCTGTGTAAGACGTGTTAATACCGTTTCCTGCTGACCACTCATCGCTGGTAAAAATCGGAAGTTCTGTGCTCTGTTTGCCATAGCGTTCCTTCAGCACGATGTTTCCCTTGCCTTTCTTTCCGTAATCCGGACATTCCGGATTTGGACAGGCAAATTCTTTTAAATCCAATTCTCCCATCTCTTAATATTTTATATGTACCTTTGATTACATATGCTTTTCTGTGAATTTAGGACACGACCCTCCCTCTCTATCTTATAATTTGGATATGAAA
>JAODGP010000112.1:457-2678 GCA_025464345.1 Methanosarcinales archaeon
GCAGCTATTATACCTGTCTCATAGCAGATAATCAAGGGGAACGCGACCATAAGCTGACTGACCACATCCGGTGGCGTGAAAATCGCTGCGAGCACGAACATTGCCACGATTATGTACCGCCTGTATTCCTTCAGGCTCGCTATCTGAACGAGTCCGGAATGAACGGCGAAGACGATGAAGATGGGCAGTTCAAATGATATTCCAAGTATGAGCGTTAGAGTGATGACGAAGAATACAAATTCATGTATGGAATAAGTGGCAATGGCACCCGCCGCTGATGCATCCATATACAGATACCTCAGGACGAGAGGCAGCATGAGGAAATAAGAATAGCTTATACCTGCGATAAACAAAGAGATGGCAGAACACACCAATATAACGAGATGCCTTCTCACCGGGTTACTTATTCCAAACCGCTCCTTCAGTGCTTTATATACATAATAACATACGATAGGAGTAGCGAACATCACGCCTATGAGAAAAGAGATCTTCACTTTTACCATTATCACCTCTACTGGCGAGATATAGATGAGCTTTACACCTTCAGGGAGGAGGTCTTCTTTTATCTTCAATATCAATGGGTCTAATAATGGATATGATATACAGAAACCAGCGATAACCACGGCGGAGATGAGCATGATTTTTCTCTTTAACGATGCAACTATGTATCCAAACTCCTCATAAATGCTCGTCATCGTAATCCTCTCCCCCTATGAATAAAATGGAAAGGCACGAAGATGAGAGGATAAATGGACCAGTAGGAGACGAGGAGATTCCGGTGATGGAGCATCTCCTCGAATTGCGAAGGAGGCTCATCACGGTTTTAATCCCTTTTGGTATCGTTACTCTGGGCGTGTTCCCCTTCTCGGGCATTTCACTTCGCTTCTTATTTACCAATCTATTCTCTGAGGATATACCCATATTTGTATATAGCCCGCTGGAATGGATGAGTGTGAGGCTTTTGTTCTCTTTTTTATGTGCCCTTTCGATCACTTTACCACTGCTGTTATATGAGATTTTCGCTTTCATGCGACCGGGTTTATATCCCTCGGAGCGGAAATTCTTCATGCTGGTGGTCATACCTTCGCTATGTTTATATGGAATCGGTGCTCTCTTCGCATATCGTGTTGCCCTACCTGTGGTTCTTCACTACCTTATAGGTTATTCGGGCGAGATAGCAGAAGTTGCACTCTCAGCAAAGAGGATTTTTTCATTCATCCTCTACACCGCTGTGGGATTCGGGCTGATATTTCAAATCCCTTTGATATTGTTTCTTGCGGTGAAGCTGGAGCTTGTCTCTTATTCATGGCTTAAAGAAAAGNNCCGACCCTACGGGCATTTCTATGCTGATGGCAGGAGTGACAATAGCTATGTTCGAGTCGGGATTACTACTATTAAGGCTCTCTTTTAGGAAGAAAAGGATTTACCCGTGAGCGAAGAGCCGTCGTCATCGGTCCGAGGGCTGCATCTTTTGCTTTGTGATATGGTTATGTATAATATAATTTTATTTTTTAATTTATAATAAATACAGGAGGTAGATGCTATGATAGGTACAACCGAGATTATAGTAATAGCGCTGGTGATAATGGTTTTGTTATTCGGCGCTTCCAAGGTGCCGCAGCTTGCGAGGTCATTGGGGCAGGCAATGGGAGAGTTCAGGAAGGCGAAGCGTGAAGCGGAACTGGAGTACAGGAAAATCGAGGAATCTGTGACGGGCAGCGAAGAGGAAATACCGAAAGCGAAGGCAAAGGGTGGAGAGGTGAACATAAGAGAAGTGGCTGCGTATATGGGTATAGATACCGAGGGTAAGACCGATGAGGAGCTGAGGGAGGAGATTCAGGCAAAGCTGGAAGCCTATAAGTCCATGAAGGAATAGAGCAGCTTCGCCACCGCATAAGCAGGAAATACAGCCGATACTCCCTTGCCATAGCGATAAGAGAGCGATAAGAAGTGCATATTCAATGAATCAGCCGCTTCTTCAACGATAAAATCGCCTATTCCCGCTGATATCACAGTTTTCAACCCGTATTTCGCTTTTATTCGCTTCAACGAATCAATCAACTCCTCAACCTGTGCCTCCTTTACCTGCTCCGCAATACTGACCGCGCCGTCCTCGCCTATCTCTTCAAGGTCACTGCAAACCATCCTTGCCAGCCTTCGCATCGCGCTCTTCGCGCTCCCGTCACGCCAGAATGCAGGCGTATTATATCCGTCTGTATAT